>NZ_NOLK01000012.1:0-99301 GCF_002245985.1 Nostoc sp. 'Peltigera membranacea cyanobiont' 232 | reverse complement strand
CAAAAGTAAGATAAAATACTTTGAAATTTCAGATTTTGGAATTGAGTAAGTAAGTCGATGGGAATAAACTAAACTATCTTACGAAACGTAAATAGGCTTGAAACCCTTACTAATGAGAAATGACAAATGACAATTAAACTTGTTCGCTGCTGAGATGAGCGATCGCTTGTTTTATCCAATCTTCGACGTATGCATCTTTGGGTAAGCCGATATCTTCACTCACTACATGCAGGGCGTGACTAACTTCATGGGCAGTATATCCCAAAGCGAAGAGAGTCATTTGCACCTCTTCGAGAATTCCTGGTGCTGGCCCGCCTGTAGCGACGAAGAACCCGGCTGATTTGCGCCACTCGACTAATTTGCTTTTCAGTTCCAAACAGATGCGCTCTGCGATTTTTTTGCCCACACCGGGAGCCTGAATTAAGATTTGTGTATTGCCAGCGATAATTGCTTGGACTAAATCTGGTAGTTCCAGAGTGTCTAAGAGGGCGATCGCTAAAGCTGCACCAATCCCTGTGACAGTCAGCAAGTGGCGAAATAAATCGCGTTCAGATGGCGAAGCAAAACCATATAAAAAGGGCACTTCTTCCCGAATTTGGAAATGGGTAAAAATTTGCGCTACTCCTCCCGACTCTGGTAACTGGTTTGCTAGCCGTTGGGGAACTTGCAAATCATACCCCAAGCCATTCACTTCCAGAGTCAGAATCACGCGATTAGCGCCAATTGTTTGGATACCAGCGACTATACCTTTTAGATAACTAATCATTACAAGAGACCAAAATAATTTAAGCCTTCAATAATTCCACCTGCACAAAAACATGAAGCCAGGTAGCGGTAGTCAGAGGGATGCTCATTGTGCCATTGGAGTAACTCTTTTCGGGCATTCCCGACAATGATTCCCCGTTCGTTGCCTACAGCAAATAAAGCAATATCATTACCCGAATCACCACAGACAACTGTTTGTTCTGCTGCAAATTTCCACTTCTGGCGTAAAAACTGCATTGCCTGACCTTTATCGCTGCTATGGGGTACAATGTCAAGGTCTATTCCGCTACTGTAGATTAACTTTACATTTAATTTAGATTTCTGCAACTTTGCTTCAAGTTGTGGTAGAACATTCGCAGATGCTTCTTGCTCTAGAAAAAAACTCACTTTAAAGGGACGCTGTTCTGAATCTGGTTGCCGAACTAACTCACGGAACTTCTGGGTAATAGATAATACAGTTTCCCGTTCCCATCCCGGAGAGAGAATTTCTGACCAATCCGAGTCTGGAGTATCAGTACCATCAAGGTAAATTTCTGTACCCACAGAAAGGACGAGGGCATCTGGTTGTAAGAGATTTTTTTGAGCTTGGAGTTCTTTGTAAAGAAAAGGCGATCGCCCGGTAGAATAAACAATTTTAGTGCCGTATTCTTGGCGATGTTGATTCAGCAGTTGATTTAGTTCTGGTAAAGCGCTGTCATCGCCCACGGTGCGATATACGAGGGTGTCATCTAGGTCGGTTATAAAAAGAAATGGTTTCATGATTAGAACTCTTGCAAAATTTCGTTATTCTACCGCGTGAAGGGAATTTTGCAAGAAGTTTACTAAAAATAAAATAAGTTTAAAGTTGCATTGAGGCTTTAGGAAACCCAGCACCAAGAATCTCTAGTTTTGTTGGGTTTAGTTCCTCAACCCAACCTACACATTATTGTAAGTTGAGAACCGTTAAAGTTACAGACTTAAGCTATTCAGAAGGCGTATGAGTGATATCGATAAACAGTGGGAGAAGTTAAAGCATAACCTTCCTATTGGACACAAATTTTATGGAGAGGTTATAAGTGTCAAGCCTTTTGCTATTTTTGTGTACCTTGGCTATCAAGTCATCGACGGTTATAAACTAAGCGGAATTATAGAAATTGCTACAAAATCAGATTGTGATTCATTTTGTTTACCCACGGACACTTCTTTGTGGCCACAAGTTGGTCAAAGCATTCATTGCAAAGTCATAGCTTACCGAGAATACAACAAGGAGGTAGATTTAAGATTGGTTCAATAGAAAATAACTATTCAATAACCTTTACCCCATAATTGGAATCTGCCTCAGAACTAGAATGAATCTTACGTTGAAC
Organism: Nostoc sp. 'Peltigera membranacea cyanobiont' 232; assembly: GCF_002245985.1. Classification (NCBI taxonomy): domain Bacteria; kingdom Bacillati; phylum Cyanobacteriota; class Cyanophyceae; order Nostocales; family Nostocaceae; genus Nostoc; species Nostoc sp. 'Peltigera membranacea cyanobiont' 232. The sequence continues at coordinate 97,190 of NZ_NOLK01000012.1, read as the reverse complement.
CATTAACCTCTCTGCGTTCTCCGCGCCTCTGCGGTTCGTTGGGAGTAAGTTTTTTTGAGCTACTGACAGAAAAACTGCCTTTTGATTCTCAAGACCCGATGGAGTTAGTGCATTGTCATATTGCAAAACTTCCTCCTAATGTGTGCGATGTCAACTCTGAGATCCCTTTGGTTCTAGGAAATATTGTTCGCAAGCTGATGGCGAAAAATGCGGAAGACCGCTACCAGAGTGCGTTGGGACTAAAACATGATTTGCATCTGTGCAGAGAACAACTGAAAGAAATCGCGAGGATTGAGCATTTCTCCATTGGAGGGCGAGATATAAGCGATCGCTTTGCAATCCCAGAAAAACTCTATGGCAGGGAGCAAGAAGTTAAAATCTTACTAGAAGGATTCGAGCGGGTTGCCAATGGAGCCTCGGAGTTCATGTTGGTGGCGGGATTCTCCGGCATTGGTAAAACGGCGGTGGTGAATGAAGTACATAAGCCCATTGTCCGGCAACGAGGCTACTTTATCAAAGGCAAGTACGACCAGTTCAACCGCAACATTCCCCTCAGTGCCTTTGTCCAAGCCTTCCGTGACTTGATGGGGCAGTTGTTAGGCGAAAGTGACAGCCAATTAAAGCAATGGAAGAACAGGATTCTGACAGCTTTAGGGGAAAATGCTCAAGTAATTATTGAGGTAATTCCTGAGTTAGAGCAGATTATTGGGCAACAATCCCCAGTGGTGGAACTCTCAGGTAGTGCTTCCCAGAACCGTTTTAATCTGTTGTTCCAAAAATTTATTCAAGTATTCACCACAGTTACACATCCCTTGGTGATGTTTTTGGATGACTTACAGTGGGCAGATTCGGCATCACTCAACTTGATTCAGGTGTTGATCGGCCAGAGAGAAAGCGGCTTTATGTTATTGATTGGTGCATATCGTGATAATGAGGTGTCGCTGGCTCATCCCTTGATATTGACGTTAGAAGAAATCAAGAAAACTGGCACTACAGTAAACACGATCGCACTATCTCCCTTAAGTCAAGAAAGTTTAAATTCGCTGGTTAAGGATACATTGCAATGTCCAGCAGCGATCGCACAACCTTTAACCCAGCTAGTCTATCAAAAAACCCAAGGAAATCCATTTTTCAGCACACAGTTTCTCAAGGCACTATATGAAGAGGGAGGCATTGAGTTTGCTACTCAAGTTGGGCATTGGCAATGTGATATTAGTTATGTACAATCGCTCTCCCTCAGAGATGACGTGGTAGAGTTCATGGCAATGCAGTTAGAGAAGTTGCCAGTTGCCACTCAAAATGTCTTAAAACTCGCAGCGTGTATTGGTAACTCTTTTGATTTAGCAATGCTGGCAATTATCTATGAAAAGTCTCAAGCTGAAACTGCTGCTGACGTGTGGAAAGCCCTTCAAGAAGGATTAGTTATTCCCAGCAATGATATTTATAAATTTTATCAGTCAAAATCAGACTTGTTGATTGAGGAGAATGGACAGTTACAAACAGCACTAACTGATGAAAAAGTAATTGTTTTCTACAAGTTTCTGCACGATCGCGTCCAACAAGCTGCTTATTCGCTGATCCCGGATAACCAAAAACAACTGATGCATTTAAAAATTGGGCGATTGCTCTTAAATGTCATGAACGAGATGGAAAAAGAAGAAAAAATCTTCGAGATTGTTAATCAATTAAATAAAGGATCTGATTTAATTGTCTTAGCAACTGAACGGGAGAGATTAGCAAAACTAAATTTAGCTGCTGCCCAAAAAGCAAAATCTGCAACTGCTTACGTTGCAGCAATTGAATACACCACTAAAGGCATACAACTGCTCACAGCAAGTTCTTGGCAGCAATGCTATGATTTAACGTTGGCTCTCCATGATTTAGCCGCAGAAGTAGCCTGTCTGAGCGGTGACTTTAGACTTATGGAGCAGATAGTTGATGAGGTAGTACAAAATGCTCGTCAATTACTAGACAAAGTGAAGGTCTATGAAGTAAGAATTTTGGCTGATGTCGCCCAAAGTAATCAGCCCAAAGCTATTAAAACTGCTCTTTCTATTTTAAAATTATTTGGAATGTCGTTTCCAGAGCAGCCGACTAACGCAGATATTACTGAAAGTTTGCAACAAACTCAAGATGTATTAAAAGAAAAACATTTAGAAAATTTGTTAGAACTGCCTGAGATGAAAGACCTGAAAGCTTTGGCAGAGATCAGAATTTTAGCGACTGTGACAGCAGCAGTCTATCAAGCGGTTCCAGAATTACTGCCATTAATCGTGTGCAAGCAGGTGAGATTATCAGTTGCTTATGGGAATGCGGCGGTATCAGCACAGGCTTATGCTTGGTATGGAGTAATTTTATGCGGTATTGGAGAAATAGATTTAGGCGATCGCATTAGCGAACTGGCAATGGGACTACTATCACGCTTCGAGAGTAGAGAATTTAAAGCCAGTACGATAAACATGGTTTATCCCTTTGTGAAGCCTTGGAAACATCATATTCAAGATTCACTCGCTCCTTTGCTCGACGGATACCATAGCGGTTTGGAGATGGGCACTTTAGAATATGCTGCCTACTGTGCCTACAATTATTGTTCGCTGTCCTTTTTTCTGGGAAAAAATTTGTCAATCCTAGAACCAGAGATGAAGGTTTACAGTCAGGCATTGGCTCAACTTAAACAGGAAGTGGCTCACAATTATCTAAGAGTTTTTTACCAATCCGTCTTAAATTTCCTTGGAGAGAGTAAGTGTCGTTGGGAAATTCAAGGTCTAGTATATGACGAAGAAATCATGTTGCCCAAGCATCAACAGGCTAACGACCTTTATGCAATGGGAACACTATATATAAATAAACTAATTCTTTGTTACTTCTTCAATGAGTGGGAGCAAGCCATAAAAGTGGCAGTTAATGCCAAACAATATTTGAATGGTGTATCCGGCTGTTTCATGATTCCGGTGTTTCACTTTTACGATTCATTGACTCATCTGGCGATGTTACCCAACGCCCAAGGTAAGGAAGGTAATAGTTTGCCCCAGGAAGTTATTGATAATCAAAAGAAGTTGAAAGAATGGTCAAACCTAGCACCTAAAAACCATTTACACAAATTTTATTTGGTTGAAGCAGAACAGTATCGGGTGTTGGGGCAGATGTATGAAGCAATGGATTACTACGATCGCGCCATTGCATCCGCCAAAGCAAATGCATATATTCAAGAAGAAGCACTAAGCAACGAATTAGCAGGCAAATTCTACCTCCAATGGGGTAAACAAAAACTGGCTCAAGCATATATACAAGAAGCGTATTACTGCTACGCTCATTGGGGAGCTAAAGCCAAAGTCACCGATTTAGAACATCGCTATCCTCAGCTTTTGGCTGCAATTGTGCAACAACGGCAACCGTCACTTACACCATCTGATACAATTTTTGCCCCAGCTTTTCATTCTACTGAAACTTCTAGCTCAAGCAGCATTACAGAATCGCTCGATCTGTTAACTGTTCTCAAAGCCTCTCAAACTCTTTCTGGTGAAATTCAATTAGAAAAACTCCTAGCCGCCTTGCTTCGGATAGTGATTGAAAATGCTGGGGCAGAAAAATGCGTGTTAATGCTGCTGCGGGGCAATTCATTACACGATACCACAGGCGAACGCTTGGTGATTAAAGGGACTGTCACCGCTAATACTCAACCCATCGTTCTGCAAAGAACTCCAGTCGAAGAAAGCGAGGATATTCCTCTGAGACTGATTTATCACGTCAAACATTCCTTAAAACCTGTGGTGTTGGCAGATGCGACTACTCATCCAACCTTTGCCAGCGATACTTACATTTTGAACCAACAGCCAAAAAGCATTTTATGTAGTCCGATTCTCTTCCGGGGTAAATTCGCAGGTATCCTCTATTTGGAGAATAACTTGACGACTGGGGCATTTACTAGCGATCGCGTCGAGATGCTTAACCTGTTATGTACTCAAGCCGCCATTTCTCTAGAAAATGCTCGTCTCTATGAACAGGCACAACAAACACTAGCAGAACTGCGTGCCAGTGAAGCCCAATTCCAGAAGGTGGTTGACAATATTCCAGGGATGGTATTTAAATTCTGTCTGGCTACAGATGGCTCTTTCTCAACACCTTACGTTAGTTCGGGTTGCTATGACCTGTATGAGGTGGATTCACAGGAAGTAATGGCAGGGGTACACAACCTTCACCTGATGACGCATCCAGACGATCGCTCAATAGTTGAACGGTTAGTTATAAATTCTGCTCGAATGTTAACGCCTTTTAGACTGGAGTGGCGAATTGTGGCTGCTTCAGGCAAAATCAAATGGATTCAATGTGCATCTAAACCAGAACTACAAGCCGATGGCTCGGTTGTGTGGGATGGGGTGGTAATTGATATTAGTGATGCCTACGACGAGCTTTGCTTACGCAAACAAGCAGAAGCCGCACTTCAAGAGAAAGAGCAGTTTCTGAGCAGCATCTACAACGGAGCCGAAATGAGCATTTTTGTTGTGGATGTGTCAGAAAATGGTCGCTTCTATTACGCCGGATGGAACGCTCTTTCGGAACGATCGTGTGGAATTAGTAGTGCTGATGCCGTAGGCAAAACGCCCGCTGAAGTGCTTGAGGCAGCACAGGCTGAAATTATCCAACAACAGCTTACTGAGTGCGCTAGAACGGAAATGCCCGTTTATCATGAGCAGTGTCTAACCTTTGATGGGCAGGAAAGCTGGTGGATGATCAATTTCAACCCACTCAAGAATAATGAGGGACGGATTTACCGGATTATTGGCACAAGCTTTGAGATCAGCGATCGCAAACGCGCTGAAGCTCAATTGAATCAGCGCACAGTAGAACTAGAGCAAACTCTGCAAGAACTCCAGCACGCCCAAATGCAGATGATCCAATCCGAGAAAATGTCAGGATTGGGTCAATTAGTCGCAGGTGTTGCCCATGAAATCAACAACCCAGTCAACTTTATTTTCGGCAATCTTAGCCATGCGAATGAATACACCAAAAATATTCTCAGACTCCTGGAACTTTATCAGAAACATTACCCAACTCCCGATTCTGAGATTGAAGAAGAAATTGAGGCGATGGACTTGGAGTTTCTCCTAGAAGACTTACCCAAACTTATTTATTCGATGCGAGTTGGAGCAGAACGCATTCAAAAAATTGTTGTCTCTCTACGCACTTTCTCCCGCATGGATGAAGCCGATATGAAAGAAGTCAATATTCATGAGGGCATTGATAGCACACTAATGATTCTGCAACATCGGCTGAAAGCGAAATCTGATTCTCCTGGCATTGAGATTGTCAAAGATTATGGGGAGTTACCGTTAGTCGAGTGCTATGCCGGACAACTCAACCAAGTGTTTATGAATCTTTTGAGCAATGCCATTGATGCGCTAGAAGAAGCAAACACTCAAAACCAACTCTTAAATCCTACCATTACGATTTGCACTGCCCTGGTAGAAAGCAAACAAGTTGCCATTAAAATCACAGATAACGGCCTCGGAATTCCTGCTCATATCAAGCAACGATTGTTCGATCCATTCTTTACGACAAAACCTGTCGGCAAAGGCACAGGAATGGGACTTTCTATTAGTTATCAGATTGTCACTGAAAAACACAAAGGCAAATTATATTGTGTTTCCGAACTGGGGCAGGGAGCCACATTTATCGTGATGATTCCAATTTGCCAATCTTGATTTGTCATTTGTCATTTGTCATTTGTCATTTGTCATTTGTCATTTGTCATTTGTCATTTGTCATTTGTCATTGGTTTCATTTCGTCTGTGCGAGTGCCACCACAGCTTGAACTAACTCTTCTGGATTGAGGGGCTTGGTAACGTGCCGTTGATAGCCACTGGCTATGGCTCGTTCAGAATCATCAACTCTGGCGTAGGCAGTCAAAGCGATCGCCCGAATCTGTCCGCCTTTTTCGGGGGGTAAAGTTCGGATCTGTTGAATCAGTTTATAGCCATCGACTTCAGGCATCCCAATATCACTGACTAAGACATCGGGTTGGAAGGACTCCAGGTTTGCTAATACTTCCGCCGCCGAAGCAACAGTCTTAACTGTCGCTCCGTATTCAGTCAGCAATACGGTTAATAGCTCGCGGGCATCGGGGTCATCATCGACTGTCAAGACTCGAATTCCGGTGAGTTCAAGTGCTGGTTGTGACAACTCATCTATCTGCTTGATTTCCGATTCAATATTCAGCAGTGGCAACTGGACTGTAAAGGTGGCTCCAAAGCCTTCACCAGGACTATCAGCCGCGATCGTGCCGCCGTGGGCTTCAACCAATTGCCGGACGATCGCTAACCCCAATCCTAATCCGCCATACTTGCGAGTAATTGAGACATCTTCTTGACGGAATGACTCAAAAATATACGGCAGAAAGTCAGGGCTAATGCCTCTGCCAGTATCACTGACGATAATGTGTGCCCGATCGTCAACTCGCTCTAGTCGGATTTCTACCCGTCCTCCCTTGGGGGTAAACTTGATCGCGTTGGAAAGTAAATTCCAAACGATCTGTTGAAGGCGGTTGGAATCTCCAGAGACTTGCCCAATATTTGGTAGTATTGGATGTAAAGCAATTGATTTGGCAATGGCTGCCGTAGTTACCGTATCAATCGCAGCTTCAATTACAAAAGCTAGATTCACAGGAGCAGCATCAATGCTGAGTTTTCCGCGCAGAATCTTGGCTACATCGAGCAAGTCATCAATCAGTTGAGTCTGTAATTTAGCGTTGCGTTCAATGGTGGCTAAAGCTTCAGCCGTTTTGGCTTCACTAAATTTGCGGGTTTGCAGCAGTTTTGTCCAGCCCAAAATGGGGTTGAGAGGCGATCGCAATTCATGGGAGAGAACGGCAAGAAACTCATCTTTAATCCGATTGGCGCGTTCGGCTTCGGCTCTAGCTAGTTTCTCCTGTTCCAACAGTTGCTCCCGTTCTTGCTCGGCAAGTTTGCGATCGGTAATGTCAAGGGCCGCTAGAATTGCGTAGAGAGGTCTTTGATCTGCACTTGTCGGGTCAACGAAAGTCCGTTTGCGAACGCTTAACCAGCGCACGCTGCCATCTGTCCAAACCACGCGATGGTCGCGCGCAAATAGACTAGAAGTAGCAGGATCTGAAAGATAATCGATTAATTGAGCAAGTTCGGCCTGTTCTTCTGGATGAAATGTGGCGTGGATCCGCTCGCGAGAGACAACTAGTTCATCGACGGGTAAACCGTATAAAGCGGCTGCTTCTGGCGAAAGCTCAACTAGATTCGATGTATAATCAAATCTAGCAAGGGCAAAACCGGCAATTTGCATCCCCAATTGCAAGCGCTCTTCCGATTCATACAAGTGCTGTTCAGCAAGTTTGCGATCGGTGATATCTTGCACGTTGCCCAACATCCGTACCGCGTTACCTACGGTATCATAAAATACTTTACCTTTAGCCGCTAACCAGCGAATGCCATTGTGATGTAGGATACGGAAATCAGTTTCATAATGCTCTTGTTGTTGCTGGATGGTACGAGTCACCGCTTCATTGGCTGAGGTGCGATCGTCTGGGTGCAGGCAGCTTAACCACTCTTCATAGGTAATTGACTCTGTGGTTGGGTCAAACCCGAACAGATTGCAGTACTCTTCAGAGATATGAGCGCTGTTGCGGATAATGTCCCAATCCCATAGTCCCGATCGCGTGGCTTTGTATGCTAGCTTTAATCGGGCTTCACTCTCCTGCAATAGGAGTTCTGTCTTTTTGCGCTGGGTGATGTCTCGTGAAACCAACAAGACTCGTTCCATCTGCCCGGAGGCATCCAGAATCGGGCTAACGACCACTTCCCACCATTTGGGAGTGTTTTTGATGGTTGGACAGTATCCGCGAAAAACGCTGATTTTGCCTACTTTAGCGGCAGCGAGTGCCTGCTCTGCCTGTTGCCGATAGCTGCCTTCCCAGAAACAGACCCATTCAGTATTAATATAGGAATCTAAGTCGTCAATTTCCATCAAACACAGCCCGCCTGTATTCATGTACAGGAGCCGCCCATCCAGGCTCAATACTTTGATGCAGTCTGAACTGCTCTCTAAAATGCGGTTCTTAAATTCTTCACTCTGGCGCAGGGCTTCTTCGGTTTGTTGGCGAGCGGTGATATCTCGCCAGGTGGCAACAAATCCATCTCCAAATTTAGCCACGCGGATATCAAATGCTCTAACTAAGCGTTGTTGTCCGTAATCATCCTCATAAACTAGGCTGTCTTTAATCAGCGCTTGACCTGTTTCTACTACCCGACAGTACTCATCAAACAATCCACTGTCACGATGCCCTGGTAGTAATTCACACAAACCCCGCCCAATCTGCTGCTCATAAGTCATTTGATTGTTGAGACAGGCCGCATCATTAACATATTCAGTCCGAAAATCGATAATCTGCCCCTGCTCGTTCCGTATCGCCCGGTATACTCCAAAGCAGTCCAGCATATTTTCAACCGATGTGCGGAAGCGTTCTTCGCTCTGTTGTAGGGCTGCGAAAGAGCGTTTGCGTTCGCTAATGTCTTCGGCAATACCTGCAAACCGATAAATCTCTCCCGCTTCATCTCGAAGGGGAAAGCAGCGATCGTGAACCCAACGAATACTACCATCGGGTAAGATGATCCGGTATTCTTCATCAAATTGACCTGCGACTGCTTTTTCATGAAAGGCTTTGTCAGTCGATTCTCGATCCTCTGGGTGAATCCGATCGACCCATGATTGTTGTCCTTGATACAATTCCTCTGGGTTCAATCCCCACAGTCTTTGATATGCGGGACTAACATAGCTGACTCGGTTTTCGTACACCTCTTTGATCCAAAATACCGCCTCAATATTTTCTGCGAGTTGCCGAAAACGTTCTTCACTATCCCGCAGAACCTGGGCTGACCGTTTGGGTTCGGTGATATCTAAATCAATACCCGCCATCTGAATTGGTTGCCCGTGTTGGTCGTAGAAAACCTTGCCCTGACTGAGTGCCCAGCGAATCTTACCGTTGGGATATACTACCCGAAATTCAATGTCATAGTTTTCTCCCGTGGCGATCGCCCGCTTTACGGCTGCCAAAACGCGATCGCGATCGTCTTGGTGCAACCGGGCTGCAAACATCTCATAAGAGCCGTCAAACTCTCCTGGTTCCATTCCAAATAAGGCTTCCAGGTTATCCGACCAGGAAATTTTTCCCGTCTGGATATTCCAGTTCCACGTTCCCATCCGAGAGGCTGACAGAGCCAATTGTAGCCGTTCTTCGCTTTGACGTAGTTCCGCTTCTACTTGTTGGCGTTCCTTTAGTTCGTGCTGTGCCTGCTGATACAACTCTGCCTGTCGCAAGGCAATACTCACCTGAATTGCCAGTTCTTTGAGCAAGTCAATCTCTAAGGGCTGCCAAAATCGAAGGGAGGCACAATGATGAGCAATCAGCAATCCCCAAAACTGGTTGTCTTGCAGAATTGGCACGACTAGATTAGCTTTGACTTGAAACTGAGCTAATAATTCAACGTGGCATGGGTCAATACTGCTATCCTGAATATCAGATATCGCGGTTACTTGTCCCTGATGATAGCGTTGGAAATAATTCTCGACAAAAGCGGGATCGTAGCTCACAGCTTCTGATGGATTCCATGCGAGGTAGTTTTCAGCCAGACAGGGATCGTAGATAGTCGAGGAGAGGAGCGATCGCCACTCTGCCCCAACTGATTCTGCGATTACTGTGCCATACCCGTCAGGTTTTAACCGAAAAACCAGAACGCGATCGGTGTGGAGAAACTGCCGCACTTCGGCTACGGTTGTCTGAAGAATTTCATCCAGATTCAGGGATTGGTGAATTTGCTGGGTAATGTGGGCGACTACGCGCTCTCGTTCAATCCGCTGTTGCAGTTGGGTGCGTAGCCGCACTGTTTCAATCGCCCCATTCACTGCTATTTGCAGCCCTTCTGGGGTAATTTGCTCTTTGACAATATAATCTTGTGCGCCCGCTTTCATCGCCTGAACTGCGATCGCCTCATTGCCCTGCCCGGTGACGACAATCACAGGTAGGCAGGGCTGTTGGGTTGAGGGTTGCAATTTAGCTAGAAATTCCAGTCCGTCTAGATCGGGCAGTCGATAATCAAGTAAAATAGCATCTGGCTGGTGTTGCTGCCAAAGCTCTAGTCCTTGCCGTCCCAGGGTTGCTTCTAAAAATGTATAGGAATACTCGCGATCGCGCAGCAAGTACCGCCGATAGAGTTCTCGATCCTCTGGGGAATCATCGACAATTAAGAGGGTGCGCTGTTGCTGAGACATCAGGAACTAATTGAGCGGATAGAGTTTAACCCACATTTTGCAGGTTAACATAGAAGAACTGGTATTTTTTTAATAGCGCTAAAATCCTCATTTATCTAAAGATTTTACCATCCCCTTTGTTTTATGACTCTGAGTCAAGAAACAAAGGGGATGATTCTCTTTTGAAGAGAGTGATGAAAGAGCAATTATAGCAATACCAAAAAATATAAAAAATATAATAATATATACCTAAATGCAATCGCCATTGGGCTAATTGCAAGTAGAATTTTCAACTACAATAAATTATATTATTTTTAGTATTTATCTGCCAGGAAAAAACTCATAAACGCTCAATATATTGTTGGAGTCATCAACGATTAAAAGAATGCGCGATCGCCGACTCATGACTAATCTTGTAGGTAATCAGGCAGCGTTGTCACTTCAAACCAATACTCCACAAGCATCTGAATATCTCGTTTCAGTTGAGCAAAATTAATTGGCTTAACAATATAGCTGTTGACACCATATTGATAGCATACTTCGATATCTTTGGGATTATTAGAGGTAGTAAACACCACCACTGGAATCCTTTTCAAATTGTCATCCAGTTTAATCCGGCGCAACACTTCTCGTCCATCGGTTCCGGGCAGGTTCAGGTCAAGGACAATCAAGCCGGGACGGGGGGCACTTTCACGATCGATATAGCTGCCAGTCCGATAAAGAAATGCCAAGGCTTGTTCTCCATTCACACACCGTTGGATAAGGATTGTAATGGAAGATCGCCTGAGAAATCGTTGCAGTGCCTCAAAGTCTTCGTTGCTGTCCTCCACAACTAAAAGCAGTGGCGTTTGCTGCAAAGGGGAGGCTGAAATATGAGTCATTTGTTTGCCTCCGCCGACAGGGTAAAGTAAAACGTACTGCCAAGAGTTGGGGTAGATTCCACCCAAATTCTACCACCATGCCGTTCCACAATTTTGCGGGCAATGGTTAATCCTACTCCAGTCCCACCGCCAAATTCGTCCCGTCCATGTAAGCGGCGGAAGATTTCAAATATTTTGTCAAGATATTCTTGTGAGATACCAATGCCGTTATCACGAACGTAGAAAGTAACAGAAGTGGGAGCAATTTTGCTTTCGCCATTTCCTTCGATGAAACCAATTTCAACCCACTTCTGGGGTTTATCATTGTACTTAACGGCGTTGCTCATCAGGTTGCTGAAGAGTTCGTTAATTTGAGCGCGATCGCCTTGAACGTTATTAAGGGGTTGAGGAATGCGAAACTCGACTTCGCTTTGTGGTCGGGCAATAGTCAAAGTTGCGATTACCTGCTGCACTACCTCATTCAGATTCACTGATTGTCGGCTTAGTTCAGCGCGTCCCAACCGGGAGAAATGGAGGAGTGAGTTGATTAGGTCTTCCATTCGCTGTGTTAGCCGCACCAGCGTTTGGAGTTTCGCAATTCCGTCGTCATCCAGTACGTCTGCATAGTCTTCCATTAAGAAATTAGCATAGTTGTGAATCCCCCGCAGCGGTTCTTTTAGGTCATGAGAGGCAACGTAGGCAAAAGAATCGAGTTCTTCGTTACTCCGTTGTAATTCAAAATTCATCGATGCCATTTTGTCTGCTTGCCGCAACACAACACCCACAACCAGGCTTCGCAGTTCAATAACCGCTTCAACTTCACAGGGTTTCCAGGGTAGGGCAGATCCTTGTACCGTTTCTTGCCATAATTGAAAAGATTTGCGAGGAGATATGCGTAAACTGCCATCGGACGAAACTTCCACAGGTTTGTTGGGGTTGCCGCCCCAATTCACCGTTTGAATTACCTCTGGGCGAAACCAGAGAATGTAATTGTGATGAACTCTAGAAATTTCCAGGGCTAACACCCCACTGGCGATCGCTTGAAATGACTCAGCAGCAGGGTAATTTTTCGCCAGCGATCGCGTCTCAAACAAGTTATGAAAAAAGTGAGGTTTAATCCAATTAAGTAAGGCGTGAACCTCTTCCTCCGATGGCGTTTTCCCGACTCGAATATACTGGTTATCACTGCATATTACTGCTCCGGTAGCGCTAACCAGATTGAGTAATTGAGATTTCAGTTGCACCATGCCATCTCGGAAATACTCAGCCTGAGACAACTCTTCAACAAATTGAGTTTGCAATGATTTCAATTGACTTTTGTAATCAATGTCTTCACTCGCTTCTTTGTTTACTAATTCCACAGACATCACCTGTCCAATGAACTCGCACATAGTGCGGATATTGTAAGAAACATATTTAGGCGAAGAATGATGACAGGCAATCAATCCCCAAAGCTTTTGTTCGTGCATCAGAGAAATAGACATGGAGGCGGTCACGCCCATATTTTGCAGATACTCTAGATGAATTGGAGAAACACTCCGCAACACCGATAGACTAAGATCGAGCGGTTGATTTGTCAAAGGATTGTTCGCTGGAATTAAGCCGACAGGCTGGTAGCTGGCATCTGGAATCAGTCGCAGCCAGTTGAGGGTGTATAGCTGTCGGGCTTGCTTGGGAATGTCAGAGGGCGGATAGTGTAAGTCTAGATAGGGCGTTTCCAGACTGGTATCTTCAGCGATGACACTACCTGCGCCTTCGCGATCGAATTGATAGACCATGACGCGTTCAAAGCCAGTGATTCGCCGGACTTCTGTAACCACAATCTCACACATTTCCAGTAGCGTGGGTGCTTTTTGAATGCGGGTAATGGTTCCTCTTACCTGTTGATAGAAGTCAAAAAAGCCTGCTTTGCCTCTAGCTTTTTTCTGCTCAAATTCGAGAATAATAGTAGTATCTAAACGATGTACAATCCCATCAAAATGAATTGATTTATTCAGACACTTGATAGACAAATTTAGGGGATTGATGCTCTCAAAATCCTCTGCTAAACATTGTTGAATCAGCTTAATCTGCTTGGCATCAAGTAAATCTGATAGCGGCTTCCCCAACAATTTTTCCGGTTGACGACCAATAACTTCCTGGGTATTGCTGCTTACCTGAATAATTTCCAGAGTGGGATCTTGCAAAACTAGTAAAACCCCGTGAGGCTGGATCAGATTCGGAATGTGGATCGGTTCGCGATCGCAGTTTTTCAAATCAATAGTCTCATCAGTCATTCTCAGCTTTTCAAACTCCTCATTAGGATTGGGGATTGGGGATTGGGAAGATTTAAATATGAGTGGAAACGGATATTTACTAAAAATTAGGATTATTTATTTTTAACGAGTTTGACTTTTTAATTATATTTAACTCTCACTAAATGCTCTGGCTTTTACTCTTCACTCAAAGTTTCAATCAACAAATCTACCTGCTGCTGTCGCTGCTGCAAAAAACTTTCACACTGACGTAAATACTCCACAGCACTTGCAAATTGATCGAACACAGCTTCTAATTCCAACTCGCCCGCCTCAATGCGAGTAATAATTCCCTCTATTTCAGCAACCTTCGCCTCATAATTCCAACCTTCCATCGAATCAGAATTAGAAGCACTTTTACGTTTAATCATTAATCTCTCTGTGTCCTCTGCGGTAGCCTGCGGCAAGCCGCTACGCATCTACGTTTACTTCTATAACCTTCACTTTAACCCCACCCTGCCCCAACTGAATCACCAATTCTTCCCCCACAGCCAACTTCGCCGCCGAACGAGCGATCGCTCCATCTTCCCTTCTCACCACCGCATAACCGCGCTGTAACACAGCTTTCGGGTCAAGACTAGCCAACTTTTGCCGCAATAATTCTAAATACTGTGTTGCTTGCTGCGATCGCCCCGTCGTAATTTGCACCAAATGCTGACGCTTCCAAGCTAGCTTTTCCACCTCCTGCTGCACTTGCCGATCTAACCGCAAACGTCGCAAACGATTTCGCAATCCTTGCAGTTTATTCTCAGCATTTTCCCTAAACTCATACACCGCCTCATGTAAAGCCACAACTCGCTGCCGATGCTCAGTATACAACTCTAAAAGTGCCGGTACAACCCTTTCCGCCGCCGCAGTTGGTGTATGCACACAGACATCTGCAACTAAATCCGCCAAAGATTCATCTCGTTGATGGCCGATACCAGTTATTACCGGAATAGAACAACTAGCAAGCGATCGCACCACTCGTTCATCATTAAAGCAAGCCAACTCTTCCACCGCGCCACCACCCCGCGACAAAATTAGCACTTCGGCGCGTCCATCTCTTTCCACCCGCTCAATTGCCTTCACGATAGATTCTGGTGCTTGCTCGCCTTGTACTGTCGCGGGAGAAAATAAAACGTGTAAACCTGGATACCTTTGTTTGAGGGTTTTTTGAATATCACCCCAAGCAGCAGCCGTTGGGGAAGTGACGACAGCGATGGTTTGGGGGTGGGTGGGGAGCGATCGCTTTCTTTGCGCGTCGAACAATCCCTCAGCCGACAAGCGATTTTTTAGTTGTTGATAGCGCAATGCCTGTAAACCAACACCAGCAGGTAAAGTCTGCCAAACTGATAACTGATACTCTCCCCGTTGCGGATACAGGCGAATACTACCCAAAATAATTATCTGCTCGCCAGCAACTGGCATTTGGGCGAGTTTTGGCAATTGGCTGTTCCATACTACACATTTAATTCCGGCGGTGCGATCGGGATCTTGCAGCGTAAAAAATAACCCACTGCGATGGTGGTTAGCGCTGGAAACTTCGCCAGTTACCCAAACTTGCCGTAATTGTTCATCTTGCTCTAACAGCAAGCGGATATAGTCAGTTAACCCAGATACTGAAAGTGCAGTATTGAGAATGAGAGAGTCGGGAAGATCGAGAGTCATCAAAGATGCCTGAAAGCATTTGTGCTGGAGAGATTCTAGCATTTTAATGAAAACGGAAGTTTAGTCTATTCAAAGCCCCAAACATAATTTTTCCACGCTCTTCCCCAATCCCTTTTACTAAGCAAAGGCAATTTTCAGAACTGCTAATTGTCTCACTAACATCATTTCTCCGGTATTGATATCCACAGTAAATAGAGAATTTATTGGCTCACGATTGGGATTAGCAACTGCATATAATTTTCCTAATGGAGAAAAAGCTAAACTGAGCAAGTCACTTTCTAAAGCTTGATTATTGAAGTGCAATTCTGACAACTTGATAATTAGTGGTTTGCCAGTGAGTACCGAATAATTTTCCATGTCTAACTGCACCAAATGTACAGGATGTGCTCGATCCATGCTTGTAGCATAAATTTTTCTATCAACTGGAGATTGAATGAGATTACTATAGCGTCGGTCTGGTAGCAGGTCAGGTAAAACTAGTTCATCATAAGTTACTTTCCCTGTCTCGTAGTCAATAGTTGCTAACTCAAACGGGGGAATACCTGCTCTGAGACTAATGATGCCTACAAGCTTGCCATCTTGAGTTTCTAGCAGACTTTCTAAAGTACTATCCTCCTGTTTAAATCCCCACACTTTTAGAGATTTCTGAATTTGACAAGACTCGTCACTCTTAATAAATAAGAGGCGATTAAAATTGCCTTCTTGCGTGTGCGCTACAGAGCTAATAATGAACGTCTCGTTAGATACAGTAGTGAGACTTGTTAGCCGCTCGTAAGGCTCCTGATAGAAGGCTTTAGGTACAGCTTGAGTAAGTATCTTTTGGTTCTCAACGATGTTAGTCGAGATTGTCGAGTAGAATAAGTTCTCACCAGTTTCTATATCTAAAGATATTAGAGATATTTTAGGGGTCGTATGAGCTATATTTTTAACTTCGGAAGTATGCAATAATCTTCTTACTGGATTACAAATATTTTTTACCGTTTCATCAGCTACACTTGCACCAACTATATTTAAGTTGTTGCTAGTCGCAAAGCTTACTCCGTAAATTATGAAAGACTTCTGTACACCACTTTCTTGTATGTTGGTATTCATATCGGTTAAAGAGTTATTTACAGTTTATGAACTTATATAAATTGCTTTGATAACAAGTCTCAGTCAAATTTTAATAGTTATATAATACAATAAGATTGCATTCTGATTACAGAATGCAATTTAAAAGTTAATCAAACAGAATTTAGGGGACAGGAGTCAGAAGTCTATTCTGAACGACTGGCGGATAGTACAAAAGTAGCGAGCCGGTGAGCGTCTGAAAGAATGGGTTTAATACCTCCACTAAATCAAAGATTTAGTGGTGACAGAGCAAGACGCAGTGTGGTCTTCAAGATGCTTGAGACTCGCTAGCAGTGGTGTGGGTATCTGTAATTTAAATCAGGGAATACTGTTAGTCTTCATCCCCGATCTTAGAGGATGAATGAACAAGTATTTCGCTGTGATTTTAGGTACTTAGCGATNGGTGCATCCCAGTTTTTATTTTCCCATGAAAGAATAACTGTCATTGCGAACGCAAGTGCGTCTCGTAGAGAGGAGGAACGACGTTCGCAAGAGCGTGTCGCAGACAAGCAATCGCATGGACTCGCATTTAGTTGGAGATTTTGCGATTGCTTCGTAACGCTTCGCAATGACATGCAAAAAAGTGGGATGCTCCCCTTAGCGATTCCCCCTAACCCACACCAGTCGCTCCACTTGGGGAGACCCCTTGGCGTTAGCCTCTCTCTTTGGGAGAAAACCGCGCTGGCTCCCCTTAGAAAGGGGGGAACCGGAATAAAAGTCACCCTTATTAAGGAGGATTTAGGGGGATCTAGAACGTTTAAATACCTACAATAGGACTTTTAAAACATCCTCTAAAGGACGATGTATACATTACTCTTTTTCTGATAATTATCGCCGATATTCGTCGCCACAATCGCCAATTAGCTGATACAAATCTCGTGATTGGCGAGATACGGCAATGATGCGATCGCGATCGTCAGCATCTAAACTAAAACTAAATACTTTGGCGTTATCTTCTATATGTTCAGATACACCAAGTCTGGCACCAACTATCACACCGCCCACTGTTGGCTGATCTAAAATGTAACGTACTGCTACGTTGGAAATGCTTACTTTATGCTTATTAGCAATTTCCTTCAAGATAGCTAGCAACTCTTGAAATAATTGCCAACCACCCCAAGCATCGATCGTATTTTTATATTTTTTCAAACTAGCAGTAGAGAGATCGAATCCTTGTGGTTCTGGTTTGCCCAAATAGTTTTCTGATAACAAACTGCCGCACAGTGTACCGTAAGTAAAAAGCTTTATGTCATGCTGTTGACAAAACTCCACCATATTAACTTCGGGACGGCGATCCACCAGGGAAAATTGCACTTGGTTAGAAACAATCTTGATACCTGCTTCAGTAATAATCTTCAGGTTTTCTGTGTCAAAATTTGTTAAACCTAGATGCTTAATTTTACCCTCAGTTTGAAGTTCTGCCATATATTTGAGGGCATCTAGGTAATTTTTATCCTGATATTCCCACCAGTGGAATTGTATTAAATCTAACGATTGCACATTCATCCTTCTCAGGGAAATATCAATATTTTCTTCAACCAGTTCTTTTGTGATTTTACCTGGACGAGGTACCCATTTTGTAAAGGCTTGCACCTGAGATAAAGCATCTTTCCCACGAGTATCAATTAGTTGACAGCGAAACTCACCAATAAAGTCTTCTGCGGGGCCATAATGATCTGCTAAATCCCAAGTGGTAAAGCCTGCATCTAAATATTTGAACATGGTCTCAATGGCGGCTTGAGGATTGATCTTTCCGTGTGCGCCGGAGACTTGCCACATCCCATTTAATATGCGGGAAATATTTAAATCAGGAGTGAATTGGAGACGGCTGGCTGCGGGTAAGTTCATTTTCAATTTATGAGTGAAAAGTTAGCAATGGGAAGACTTAAGAATTACTAATAGATAAATCATAACTGATAATTCATAATTCCTAACTTCTAACTCCCAACTCTTAACTGTCTAACGCCAGCCTTTTTCAGCTTGTTCGAGAACATAAGCAGCAACGTCTTGAATTTGCTGTTCAGCGAGACGCTCTTTGTAGGCTGACATATTATTTTTACCATTGGTAACTATGGATATAATTGCCTCTATTGAATCCATACCATACTTTTTTAGGGCTTGCTTTTTGAGATTTTTTCCACGCCTGACTATGTTGCTACCGTTAATATGACAACCAGCACAATGAACACTAAATATTTGTTCGCCGTTAACTGTGTCTGCCGCACTAGCAGGTAAAGTAAAAGTACTTATCAATAACAAAAATGTTACTAATACTAATGTGAGTATTCTTTTCAATTAACTTCTCCTGATTTGGACAATAACTATAGAGATTCAAAGTCAGTTGTAAATCCAGTAAAATTTGCACAATCTTCTTGAAATGATTCTGCATCGCTAACATCCTCAATTTTGTAGGACATGATGCGTGTACCATCTGGCATTTTTTTGGAACCGATTAATTCACCTTGATACTTTTCTGCGATCGCTTTAAATTCAGTACCATAAAGCTTCCAGGCATCGCCCGAACAAGTAATATTTACTTGCCACATATTTCACTCCTAATTACTACCACTAAATATTCATCATCTCACAAATGGTCAACATCTTACACATCACCTCTGTAGGGCTGGAATTTTCTATCTAAAGGAAGTGCCTAGCTCAATCAGGCTGCGCCATAATATGGGTGTATGAACATGTCTAGAAACTTTTATCCCAATTAGTAAAATTCCAAGAGTTGAAAATGCCTAACAATATCAAACAACAAATTCAAGCAGACTTGCAACAAGCGAAAGAAACTGGACAATTAAGAACCGATCGAATTCGAGAAATTGTTAAATCGGCAGTTTCTCAAGTAGGTTCTGAGTTTAAACAAGGTTCTAGCGAACTTCGTAGCCTTGTTAGAGATGCAGTTTCTGCTGTAATTGAAAACTTCCAAGAAAAAGGTAGCGAACTCAAAGATGAAGTGACAGCTTCTATTGAAGGAGCGCTGGAAGGAATTAATAGTCAAAGACACGAAGCCATTGCTAAAACTCAGACAGATATCAAGCGGCTACAGGCTCAACTGGATGGTGAGGAAGAAGAACTCCAGCAAGAGGTTGATGTAATCTTGGCAGAGATTGAAGAGACGGGTAAGGAAAAATCTGCTAGTACTAAAACTGCTATTGATTCTGCTGTCAATGCTATTAAAGATAGTGAAGAAGCAGCATTGTTAAAGAAACGTTACGCGCAACTGCAAGCGCAGCTAGCGATTGTCCGAGCTAACTTAGCTGCACGCTATGGCGGACGTTCTCTGGAGGTTCAAGATTATCTAGACGAGGCTAAACACTGGTATGATAAAGCCCGTCCCCAAGCTGAGGCCGTAGTTGTACAGGTAGGAGAGAAGCGATCGCAGCTAGAAGATAAACTAGGAGAAGCTGGTACATCTCTCGCGAGAAAAGAGCGTCAAATCAAACAAACATTGCGAGAATTGCTCTTAACAGCAGCTGATTTGTTCAAAGATAAGGATAAGGAACCTGCTGAGAAAGAACGGGAAACTATTCATAAATAGACTAGACTGCTTCTTCACAAAAACCCCGACACATATTTTTTCGTAGGGTGTGTTATGCCAAAGGCTAACGCACCTTTTAGTATGAAAGCTGAAAAACATCTAAGTTCCTCATATAGTTTGGCACATCTTCTCTTCATAAAGAACTAGTAAACTTCTAGTTTTGCTAGAAAGTAAAATGGTGGGTTACAGCTTTAGCCGTAACCCACCATTTGTTAGGTTTCCTAAAATGAATCTTGCATATTAGTAAGTACGTCCCTCTGGATTAAGTTGTTCTTCATGCTTGGCAATGACCCAAATTGCATGAATACTACCGGGTAGCCAACCTAAAACTGTCAGCAAGATGTTAATCAATAATGTTGGGCCAACTCCAACTGTCAGGAAAACGCCTAAAGGAGGCACTAATAAACCTAGAGCAAAGCGAACTAGTTTCATGATTTTACAACTTTGTAATTTTGTTTAGTTACATTCTTTTGAAGATGCCGAATGAGGAAATCCACCTTCGGATATTTTTTTTGGAGTAGAGAAGTGATGAAATTACTACTTCTACTCCCTGTATATTTATCTAGAAGGTAATTCATTTTGGCTTTTGACATCACTACCGCCAGTTAAAAGGCTTCTTTCAACAAAGTAGTTGTTAATGAAAGTATTAGCAAAAGTTAGAATCACTGGCCCCAGAAGAAAACCAATAATCCCACTGACTGAGAAACCAGGAACTAGTACTGCTGCTAACCAAAAACACAAACCGTTGACAACGAGCGAAAATGTTCCAAATGATAAAAAGTTAAGCGGTAGGGAGAGACCAGACAGAACTGGTTTAACTGAACCGTTAATTAGACCAATTACGAAAGCGGCAATCAAAGCTGCCGGGAAATTGGCAATATTAACGCCTGGAACAACTAAATCAACAATCAACAGGCTCAAAGCTGTAGCTAGAGCGGTTAATAATGGTGTCAACATTTTTCTAACCTAATCACTAAAGATGTTTTGTTTGTAACTTCTGATCCGATCTTTAACTATGTGCCAGACTTTCACCTCTCTAGCAAGATAGAATTTGCTTCTACCATTAGGTCTATCATTGAGAAAACTATAGTAGTTATTAGATGGATGCAATACAAAGTAAGGACGCATAGCCATACGCCCCTATTCTGTTTAACTAATTAATTGCAAAACTTGCAATTGCCGTGATGAAATGTTTTGTGTTTTTGAGGTGCGTCATCTGTTTAACGCACCTACAAATTTAAGATTAATTTAATCAGATTTTCTAGACTCAGGCTTCTATAGGACTCCTATTTGATTTTTGAACAAAATTAGGTATGTAGGGTGTGTTAGAACGAAGTTCGTAACGCACCATTATCAAGGGTTTGGTGCGTTACGCTATTGCTAACACAACGCCAGTGACGCTCCTGCGTCGCTACCGCTCAAGTCGGGAAACCCGCCCACACGACTGGCTCCCCTACGTATCTTTTCAGAAATCAAACCGGATTCCTATAGTAAAGGGCTGACTTATATAAGACTGGTTCTTGATGGGTTTCTAAAGTGCAATTAGACAAAGGGTAAGTTACACAAGTAACAACATAACCAGCCTGTATTTCACTTGGGCGCAGAAATTTTTGCTCGCTTTGATTAACTTCACCACTAATAAGTTTGGCGACACAGGCAGAACATTCGCCTTGTTTGCACCCAGATGGTAGACGGATACCAGCATCTTCCGCTATATCCAGAATATATTGATCGTCTGGTACTTGAATGGTGCGATCTAACCCAAGTGTAGGATTGATGAATCGAACTTGATAAACTGCCATCTGCTGCTTATAATTATTGTTTAACTGCTTTCATCGACAAACTAATCCGCTTGAGTTTCTCGTCGATTTCTAACACCTTCACTTTAACTACTTGTCCGACTTTGACAACTTTGTTGGGATCGTCTATAAATCTATCGGCAAGTTGGGATATATGCACTAAGCCATCTTGATGTACGCCAATATCAACAAAAGCACCGAAGTTCGCGACATTCGTCACGATTCCCTCTAGTTCCATCCCCACCTTTAAGTCCCTGATTTCTTTAATTCCTTCTCTGAAGGTGGCATACTTAAATTCAGCACGGGGATCTCTACCTGGTTTTTCCAGTTCGCTGAGGATGTCGCGTAGTGTGGGTTCGCCGACGCTATCAGTAACATATTTTTTCAGGTTGGTCTTTTTGAGTTTTTCGGCAATTTGTGTCACCTGATTTAATGGCACATTTAGATCGGATGCGATCGCTTCTACTACAGAATAACTCTCTGGATGCACTGCTGTACTATCTAATGGGTTGTCACCGCCACGAATCCGCAGAAAACCCGCCGCTTGTTCAAAAGCTTTTGGCCCCAGCTTTGGAACTTTCAAAAGTTGGCGGCGATTTTTAAAGGCTCCATTCTGATTACGATGAGCGACAATGTTATTGGCAACAGTTGCCGTAATCCCAGAGACGGAAGTCAGAAGTTCTTTAGATGCAGTATTCAAGTCTACGCCGACATAGTTAACGCAGCTTTCTACAGTGTCATCTAATTTCTTTTTCAATAACTTCTGATCGACATCGTGCTGATATTGTCCCACGCCAATGGATTTGGGATCGATTTTCACCAGTTCCGCCAAAGGGTCTTGCAAACGGCGGCCGATGCTAATAGCACCGCGCACGGTAATATCTAAATCGGGAAACTCTTCTAGCGCTACAGTACTTGCAGAATATATAGATGCGCCGGACTCATTCACCATCACCTTGACTGGTTTGCTTTCTATTGTTTGCAATACTTGCGTCACAAACTCCTCTGTCTCACGGGACGCTGTACCGTTACCAATGGCGATTAACTCAATCTTGTATTTCTCAATCAGCTTTTTGACAGTTTGTGCAGCTTTCGCGCGTTGTTCAGCCGCTTGGTGGGGGAAAACCGCTTGGTATTCCAAAAATTTCCCCGTTTGGTCGAGGACTGCAACTTTGCACCCAGTTCTAAATCCAGGGTCTATCGCCAAGGTCGGTTTCATTCCGGCTGGTGCAGATAGCAGCAACTCTCGCAGATTAGTTTCAAATGTCTTGATTGATTCTATGTCTGCGTAAACTTTTTTATCAGAAATTACCTCTCCCATTAGAGATACTTTCATCAAACGATTGAATGCATCCTTCAGCATCGCCTGATAAAAATCTCGAATTGACCGAACTTTGGTTTTAATTTCTTTCGACTCCAGATAGTAAAGTACCGTATCTTCATCAAAAGCGATTTCAAAGCTTAATATTTTTTCGGTTTCACCCCGACACAACGCCAGCATATTGTGAGGTGCAATATTTTTTACCCTAATTTGATAGTTACGGTACATCTCAAATTTGGTTGTACCTTCGGGATAATCATCTTTGATGCGGGAGACAAATATCCCTTCATCTAGAAGATAATCGCGGATATATGCCCGTAATTCAGCTTTTTCAGCAACTTCTTCGGCTAAAATATCAGCAGCACCTTTAAGGGCTTCTTCTGCGGTTTTGACTCCCTTGGTTTCAGAAATATACTTAGCCGCTTCTTCCTCCAGTGAAGCTGTTACAGCATTTTTGAGATTTAGTGACTTGATGAACTCCGCCAGTGGTTCGAGTCCTTTTTCTCTAGCGATAGTGGCGCGGGTACGTCGTTTTGGGCGATAGGGTAAGTATAAATCCTCAAGTTCGGTTTTTTGTAAGCAGGATGAGATTTTGGCTTTCAGTTCATCTGTGAGTTTACCTTGTTGGGCGATCGCACTTAAAATCGCAGATTTTCGTTCTTCCAGTTCTGTTAAATAAGTATATCGATCGGACAGTTCACGTAGTTGCACTTCATTCATCTCATCGGTGCGCTCTTTACGGTAACGTGCAATAAAGGGAATTGTTGCACCCTCCGCCAAAAGTTCCAGCGCGTTTTGCACCTGATGGGGTTTGAGGTTTATTTCAGTTGCCAGTAGTTGAGGAATATTCAGCATTAGGTGTCTAAAATGAAAAAATGAAAATGCTACTTCTAAAGGTAATACGCTAGATCCTTATCTTGGCGCAAGACCAAAGTTTTAAGCTAATTTACCAAATGATTTCTCACAAAAGTGGAATTTGCGAAATAGACAAAACTCACCTACGCAATTTTTACACTCTATCAATCTACATAGACAAGCAGTCTTAGTATAAAGTTTTACGCTGGCGCGATCGATTGGGAGAGTACTAGGGACTTGCATCACCACAATAAATTGTCTAATTTTACACTTAAACCGAGCTGCATCTAGCATCTCTTCACCTACTGTTAAAGTTAGCTAGACGCACCGCCAGCGAAAAGGATTGATTCACCAAGCTTTTGTGTGCTTCATCTATAGGAAGAATTATTCCAATTGGTGTAATATCCAACCTTGCGTAATCTTGATTTTCTATAATATTTATTTCGATAGACTGTTGTGGCTAAAACCTTATTGGATGTAGAATTAACCACAATTCCAAAAATAACTTCGATTTGTTTTACAAGCAAAACAACTTTTAGCTCAGAGGTTAGTAATATGCCTTTGTTTTTCTTAATACCACTGTGTACTGCTTTAGCCACTGGCTACTTCTTTAAAAAGAGTAATGATGAAATTGCATATCTTTCTGGTGTATTCGCAGCCATTAGCTTGATATTAAGTTTAGTGTTAGCACCCTGGCCGATTCAGTTTGGATTGTTAATCATGGTCTTGATTATGACCAACAGACTTTTGCAGGAGAATCAGTCCAAATAAACTGAAACTACAGGATAAACAACCTAGAGAAATTAAATAATATCAACCATCCCCAACTAGTTTTTTCTCAACTTTAACCTCCTAGAAATTCTCAGATAGCTAGCCCAGTAATGTACTTAAAGACAGAGATTAAAATCTTTTCTTTGGCAAATTATTCTGTTTGAGTAAGGTTTTGAGTAATTGAGACTCCTTTTTGGAATCGAATATTTACTAATTATGGTAAGCTTGATGTTCTACCTCAGTTCACAAAATCGATGCTGAAGCACTGTTAAGCTTTTCCATCTATAAAGGCAACGCCAAGTTTTAAAAGTATATTTATAACCAATCGTCAGATAAAATAAATTATTCTGACTTACTTAGTGTCGGAATGAACTCTTAACGAAGTTTTGTCTGAGATGTCTGAATTTGAAGGTTTTCGTAGATAAATATAAAACAATTCAGACTCTTATTTACTATACATAGCAACCCGCTTTAATTTCTAAGTTTATTTACGTGGTGCGCGAAGCATCGTAGGCAGGTAATAGGCAACAGGAAAGAAGGCTCTTTGAGTTATACTAAGTTTTTTAAAAAATTAAATATGAGTCCCATATATATTTTTTTGCTATCTTAGATGTATTAATGTAGTATAATATTACATCTTCCTTGTACCTGTACTATTATTCGAGTTTAAATTCTGCTTTCTCAAACTCTTAGCTTGGCACTTCTGGAGCCTGATACCAAATACCTACTTCTATGAGTTTATTAGCCAGGAAGTGCTTCATAAATCTACAAATTCTTAAAAACAAAAATTCACATACAGAAAGCTTTCGATTTTGTGAAGTTTTTGTTTAAGTATATTTTCAGTAAATGAATTTTTGATGAAGTATAGCGATAAATATGCAACACGCTATTCTCGTGGTATTCTAGTAAGTGATTGTATGTAGCAGTAAATTTTGAGGTAAAACTCTAGTTAAAATTACATATAGTTATGAACAATTCAGCAACACTAATATTACAATAATGGAAAGACATTTCAAATCTGCTTAAACCAACGTAAACAGCGAGTTGATTGCCAAACGTTAGTTGAGATTAGCTATTAGTCTTAAATACTCTATTTGGACATTTACTAAAATTCCTCAGAACCCTGTAAAGCTCACTATCATAGACTGGATTCATCTGTCTAAGATTTTCGCAGCCAAGCAGACTTTTGTTAATAGTTTTGTTCCCATGTCTAAAAAGAGTACCTATACACGCTCAACTTGAGTAAAAATTTTTATTAATCGGCTTAGTTACCAGCCGAGGTTACAGATATGGATGTGAGCCTAGAGGAATTCTATGGTATATCAATAAGTTAATTAAACTTTTCTGGAGAAAATGAAGAACATTTATCAATCCAGTTAAGTTAATTTCTTGAAAAGTTCAGTCGTGTCTTTAATAAGATTTCTACAGCAGGATGCAACTGATGAAAATAAATGAATGGATTAATCAAAAATTATGGCAATCCACTTTTATTAGTTTAGCTCCATCTGTTGAACATGCGCGTCTAATTCAAGTTCAAGAGCGGATGTCGCGCACTACTAAAACTTGTCTAGAGCGATTTTGTGATGAAGTCTCGAACCTGCACCATGTCTGCATTCACTATGACAGAAATGTTGCGATCGCACTAAAAGTAGTCTTGAAGCATAACTGGCTGATATGGAAGATTTCTGTAATTCTCGCTCATATCGGAATTGGACATAATCCAGCAACCCTCATACAAACTGCATAGTATTTAGTTGCTAACTCTTAGACATTAGCTTCGATGGTCATTTTGATATTAGTCACGTCAATATAGCCCTCCTAGTTTTATTGTCTATTTACTGAAGTGGAAGTCGAATTGTACAGAAGGTGTAGCCGAAATCAGAAGCGTTCAAAATAACGAGATGTTTACTGTCAGGTTTATACCTACTATCTCGATTGAGGCAAATGTACTATGAAATCTATGTCGCAAATTTCAAACTTTAAAATAATTCCTTATTTTATCTTGTTTGTCAGTATTTTATTTAGTATTTCTGGGCAACTGCTGATGAAAAATACCATGAGTCATGCAGAAGAAGGACTATTTACTTGGGAATTTATTCAAAAATTAGTATTAGCTGTTAGTGTTTATTGCTTGGGAGTAGTAAATTGGATATTGGCTCTACGTTCTGTAAAATTGAGTGTTGCTTATCCACTGACTAGCTTAAATTATGTCGGTATACTGTTTGGCTCATACTATTTTTTTAATGAGGTAATTACACTAACTCGAATAGCAGGAGTAATCACTATTTTTATGGGTGTTCTTTTAGTCGTTCTTCCAGTTAAAAAATCTATATAAAAACCAAAAGTAAATCTGACAAAAAATATTTATAAATGAACATTATTACTTGGCTACTTTTAATGATTGTAGTTTTATTCGGAACAACAGCTAACGTATCACTAAAATATGGACTGCACATTTCTAGCCCTACTCAAGGAGGAAGCGCATCTATCCTAAATCTCTTATTGTCTCGTTATTTTTTGATTTGGTTTATCTGCTATACATTTATGACTATATTGTGGCTTTATGTATTGCGGACAATTCCTCTGAGTCAAGCATTTCCAGTTTTAGGATTAATGTATGCACTTGTACCGATTGCTTCTCACTATCTTCTGAAAGAGCAGGTTATGTTTAGCCAGTGGTTAGGAATTTCCATAATCATTACTGGTGTAATTCTGGTTGTAAACTAATAGCTAAAAAAGTAATGGTTGAGATTATTAATATTAAAAACCCCTGAAGATAAATTTCGAAAACATCGCTAAAAATATAAGTTTAAATTTATGAATATAGGTATCGTTGGCGGAGGTATAACTGGACTAGTATTAGCCCAACGTCTTGCAAATCAAGGACATAGAGTAACTGTATTCGATAGTAATAAGCAGCTTGGTGGACTTACCACCTATTATGATTATGGGTTATTTACTTGGGATCGTTTTTATCACGTTATCCTCCCTTCTGATACTCATTTAATAAATTTTCTCAGAGATATTGGTCTTGGAGATAAGCTACGTTGGCATCGAAGTTTAACAGGGTTCTACGACAATCAAAAATTCTATTCTATCAGTAACACTATAGAATTTTTGCGTTTTCCTCTGTTTGGACTTATAGGTAAAATCAGATTAGCTTTTACTCTTCTATATGGTTCACGCCTGAATGACTGGAGGCGCTTAGAGAAGATTTTAGTGGAAGATTGGCTATTAAAACTCGGTGGTAAAAGTACATACGAAAAGCTTTGGAAACCGTTGCTTCTATCCAAATTAGGAGAGAACTATAAACGGATATCAGCAGTTTTTATTTGGGCTTATATCAAACGACTATTTTCAGCGCGGGATTCTTCATTAAATAAAGAACAACTTGGTTATGTTTCCGGTGGCTATAAAACTGTTTTTGACCATATAGAAAAATTAATTTACGCGGCTGGAGGCCATATCCACAAAGGGGTTGCAGTAGAATACATCGCACCTCATGCAGGAGGTGGAATGTGGGTAGAATCTCAGGGTAAAAAAGAACATTTTGATAAAGTCATTTTTACTGGCCCAGTTAATATTTTGCAGCAAGTTGCTGCCAATGAACTGGTAAAAGTTTCAGACACTGGTGAAACAGTAGAATACCTGGGTGTAATTTGCATGGTGCTGATTACTCGCAAGGCTTTAGTTCCTTATTACGTAGTAAATATTGCCGATAGAAATATTCCTTTTACCGGAGTCATCGGTATGAGTAACTTAGTTTCTTTGCAGGAGACAGCAGGATATCACATGACATTCCTACCAAAATACATCCTTTCCACCGACCCGTTGCTGAAACAGCCAGATGATGAATTGCGCCAAGTATTTTTCCAGGGTATACGTTTGATGTTCCCAGAACTCAAATCAGATGACATTGTAGCGGCACATATAAATCGAGCTATTAAAGTGCAGCCACTACAAGTTTTAGATTATTCAAGTCTTGTTCCAAAAGTGAGTACCGAAAACGATGATTTTTTCGTCGTGAATACCTCACAGTTGGTCAATGATAGTGTCAACAACAATGCAGTTGTGCGACAAGTGGATGAATTCCTCAAGAAATCAACATTACTGAATTCTTGAGATTTGAGTAATTGTATTTTATTTTAAAAATCATACGAGGTCTTTATGAGTCTTTTTGTTCTTTTACCCGCATACAACGAGCAAGAATCAATCCGCCCCTTGTTCAAAAGGTTTCAGACATTACAGCAAATCTCTAATATGGAGATAAAACTGATTCTTGTTGATGATGGTAGTAGTGATGCAACTGCTGAAACTGCTTCAGAGGAAGCTGAATCACTGGGGGTATTACTTAAATTAGTCCAACATCCCAAGAATGCTGGTTTAGGTGAAGCAATTAAAACAGGTTTCACAACTTTCTTAGAAATTTCTAAAGAAGGCGACTTTTTAGCCGCAATGGATTGTGACAACACTCAACCACCAGAACTCTTAATCAAAATGTATGAGACAATGATAGCTGGTAGCTATGATATTGCGATCGCATCTAGATACCGAAAAGGCTCTAAAGTCATAGGCTTATCAAAATTTAGAGAAATAATGAGTTATGGAGCAAGCTGGCTGTTCAGAATTGCAGCCCGTGTACCAGGTGTCAGAGACTATACTTGTGGTTACAGGTTATATAACCGTAATTTTGTTAGTAAACTGGATATGTATTATGGCGACAATCTATTCACTGAAAGTGGATTTGCTTGCATGATAGATTTACTGCTAAAAGCCAAAGCACTCAGACCAAAAATTGCAGAAATTCCAATGATTTTGAGATACGACCAAAAGCCAACTGCCAGCAAAATGAAAATTCTGAAAACTATTACTCGAACATTGAAGCTCCTGTTTAAGAATCTCACATCCACAGGACAAACTGCCAATTTAGGTCAGGCTTTCAATGAGCCAGGAATAGCAAGAATTCCACTCAAAATGGCAAATCGTAAATAAATCTGAGAGTTATAGTCTGGATTAAATTAAGCATTTGTAGCCAACAAGATTACATATTTAGTAAGAGTGAGTCGATAGTTAGAGCATCTTCTGTCTCGTGACTCTCTTCGTTGAAAAGAGTACTAATTAAATCAATATTAGCGCTCTTTTATGACTCTCGTCGGATAAAAATCATCCACCCTTATTTTTAAGGACTTTGATGAATTTAGGCGTAGGTTGGGTTGAGGAACGAAACCCAACACCAACAATCTCTGGTTTTGTTGGGTTTCACTTCGTTCAACCCAACCTACGAATATTTTATTTTTTCGGAGTAATAAAAGAGCGTTAGGTACATCTCATTTTACACCGACACCCTCAAGGGTGCGAACTTTCCAAATCTCAGCCCGCCTTTGCGGGCTTTTTTATTGACAAGCCTTTTAAAGGAGGGTTAGGGAAATCCACACTGCTTTTCTACCAACTGTAGCTTTCACTGATTTGTTAGACTGAACACACCAGGATTTTTCAGTCAAATCTCTGAACTACGCCAGCAGACGAGGCTACCCATGCTTACAAGTACGCTACTTCTCTCGAATCAACTTCCCACATTACAATATTCCTCCACACCAGAGCGTTTCGATGAAACCTGGGAAGCCCCCCTGGCTACCCTCCTGGGATTAGGACGCGCTGCGGGCGCTGACTTTATCGAATTATTTTTAGAGCGTCGCAACTATATTAGTTGTCTTGCAGAAGAAGACTCCATCACTAGTATTTCACCAAGTCTGTCTACAGGTGCGGGAGTCAGAGTATTTCGTGGCAAAGCCGATTGCTACGTCAGCACTAATGACCTTTCATTTTCTGGTTTGAAAGCAGCTTTAGAAAAAGGTCTGTCTATTCTAGGATTACAATTACCGACTCCTAAAGCTTTCATTCCAGAAATTAACCTGGAATTACTGAGAGATTACGCCACCAAAAGAGGTAAAGATGCATGGCTACCAGTGTGTAGCTCCATCCGCGAAATGGGAGAAGTCCTTCTGGATGGGACTGCCAATCTGAAGCAAAAAGCTAGCCACGTCCAATCGCGCCGTGCTACCTATTTCCGGGATTGGCAAGAAGTTTTAATCGCCGCCAGTGACGGGACTTTTGCCCGTGATATTCGCCTCACCCAGTCAGTAGGATTCAACCTGTTATGTGCTGATGGTGCTAATCGTACCTCAATTGGCGATCGCGCAGGTAATACTAGCGATGCCAATTTCTTGAGAACTTGGGATTCTCAACAAGCCGCTGAAAAAATAGCAGAATCTGCTGGAAAAATGCTCTACGCCGATTACGTAGAATCAGGTAGTTACCCAATTATTATGGCCAATCACTTTGGCGGCGTAATCTTCCACGAAGCCTGCGGACACCTCCTAGAAACTACTCAAATTGAACGCAATACCACTCCTTTTGCTGACAAAAAAGGCGAAAAAATTGCCCACGAAAGTTTGACAGCTTGGGATGAAGGGCGTTCTGAAAATGCCTTCGGGACAATTGATATGGATGACGAAGGTATGCCTGCTCAAAGAACTCTATTAATTGAAAAAGGCATTCTCAAAAACTTCTTAGCCGATAGAACAGGTTCTGCACGCACCGGACACCCCAGAACTGGAAGTGGACGCAGGCAAAATTATACCTTTGCTGCTGCTAGCAGGATGCGTAATACTTATATTGACTCTGGCGAATATAGCACTGATGAGTTATTTGCCTCTGTTGATAAAGGTATTTACTGTAAAAAGATGGGTGGCGGTAGTGTTGGTGCTACAGGTCAATTTAACTTTAGTGTTGATGAAGCTTATTTGATTGAAAATGGCAAAATCACCAAACCTTTAAAGGGAGCAATTTTGATTGGCGAAGCTAAGGAAATTATGAATAAAATTTCTATGTGTTCCCAAGATTTGGAAATTGCACCAGGTTTTTGTGGCTCTGTAAGTGGCAGTATTTACACCACAGTCGGACAACCCCACATCAAGGTTGATTCTATTACCGTTGGTGGACGATAGGAATTTTAGATTTTGGATTTTGGATTTTGGATTGCAATGTTCAAAATCCAAAATGCTCAAGTTACTGTATTATTTCGTGAGTTAAATCTAAAATCTAAAACTGTTGAACTGTTGCTTTAATCAGAACTCTACGAGACAAATACAAGCAATAACATCCAAAATCTAATATTCAAAATAGAATCATTTCCAATCCAAAATCCAAAATTGACTATGCCAAACATCAATGAGATTGCAAATTCTGCCAAAGATAATGCTGATAAGCTTGGTATTAAGAAATTCGATATTTATGGCTCAACAGTAGATGATACTAGCGTGCAAGTAGACCAAGGTGAGCCAAAACAAGTCAAAGCCTCAAATCGCTCTGGTGTGACTGTTCGTGTTTGGAATGAAGATAATACAATGGGTGTCACCAGCACCACAGATGTAGATTCCAAAGGACTGGAATTAGCTTTGAAAACTGCTTATGAAGCCAGTTTTTTTGGTGTTAAAGAAAATGTTCCTGATTTTAGTCCCGAAGCTACCGTTCCTATTCCGAATAAACATCAAGATAAAACAGCCCAAGCACCTGTTGCTGAACTCATAGAAAAATTGTTGGTAGCGGAAAAAGAATTACTGGCAGCCCATCCAGCAATTAAAGGTGTGCCTTATAATGGATTGTCACAAAGAGATATTGACAGGTTTTATCTAAATAGCGACGGTGCAGTAAGAACTGAATCTCACTCCTTAGCATCAGTTTATCTTTACAGCAAAACTGAAGAAGAAGGAAAAAAACCTCGCAGTGCAGGTGCTTATAGAATCAATCAAAGTTTAGATAATCTAGACATCAATGGTTGCATCAAAGAAACCGCCGATAAAACTATCAGCCACTTGAACTATGAAAAAATTAAGACTGGTAAATATCGAGTTGTTTTCTCAGCAGAAGCTTTCTTGAGTTTGTTGGGTGCTTTTTCTAATTTGTTCAACGCCCAAAGTATTTTGGACAATCAAAGCCTATCAACTCCTGATGATTTAGGTAAGCAAATTGCCTCTCCTCTACTTTCAGTTTACGACGATGCACTTCACCCAGCTAACGTCGGGGCAGAAACTTTTGATGGTGAAGGAACTCCAACTCGTCAGATTTCACTGATTGAAAATGGCATTTTAGCAAGCTTTCTCCACAGTGCAGGTACTGCCAAAAGGTTGAACGCGCAGCCCACAGGTAATGCTAGTATTGGTGCAAAAGTCAGCGTTAGTCCCAATTTTTATCACGTTTTTACAACAGCAACTGCTGAAGAAGAGTTAAGTTTAGAAACTGCTGAAAATGTGATTTTTATCGATGATTTACAAGCTCTCCATGCGGGAGTTAAATCCTTGCAAGGTTCTTTTTCTTTGCCATTTGATGGTTGGCTAGTGAATAAAGGTGTCAGGACGAGTATTGAGTCTGCAACTGTTGCTGGCGATTTCTTGGAACTCTTAAAGTCAATTATTTATGTAGAGAAAAAGGCTGAGTTAACGCCAGGGGGAGTTTGCCCAAAAATCTGGGTTGATGAACTGTCTATTACTGGTGAGTAAAACTTCGTAAGTGCAGAGTTAGGAGTTGAATCTAACTCTTAACTCATCACTTTGAAATCATGACTCACCATTAGTATTCCCCACCAATGCTAATGGCAGTGTTAAATACATCAGCGCCGCTTAAATCAATATTAGCCAAAATTGCGCCATTTACGTCACTATTATATAAACGGGAATTACTCAAATTAACGTTGGTGAGATTGGCATTATTTAAGATAGTATCGCTGACAAATGCTTTTGTGAGATTAGCAGACTTTAAGTTTGCGCCCGTTAAATCAGCGCCTTCTAAATTAGCACCTTCGAGATTAGCTCCCTTTAAATTTGCATTTCTTAAGTCAACACCTATCAAGTGAGCGCCTTTCAGGTTTGCTCCTGTTAAATTACATCCAGAACATGCTCTAGTTTCCAGCAAGCGCCGAACAGGGGCGGAGTTTTCTGCTTTGACGGAAAGGGGAGCAGCTAAAGATAGGGTGCTGAGTAAGGCTGCTGCCGTCAAAAAGATTGCTTTCATATTTACCTCCGAACACTTCTAAAAGTCTTTAAATTCTTGACTTATACGATAGTAGTGTGCCTAAATTCCAGAATTTTGTCCTCATGCGATGGGAGGAATACATAATTTCTATGTGATTAGGTATTCTTCAGTAAGGTATTCCGATGGTATTAAAATTAAAAGATTGTCAGTAAGAACTTCCCAGGCTACCGCAAAGAAATAAGAGTTTCAAAAAGTTGTTGCATAAATCCTACCTGACAGCACCAAACTGCTGTTAGCAAATAGGAAGTAGCATGGTATTATCGCCACTATTATTCAAATTAGCCAATTATCGGGTGAAAATGTATTGCCAGGATTTAACTTGAGTCTATCTGTTATTAAGCCTTGCCGCTACCTAACAAGTACAGCAGCGCCATCCGAACGGCGATACCGCTAGTAACTTGCGATTGAATCAGACTAAATTCTGGGTCATCCATCAATTCAGAACTAATTTCAACACCACGATTGACTGGGCCTGGATGCAAAACTTTGACATTAGGTTTACAAAGTTGCAGTTTTGTGCGTGTAATGCCAAATAGCTGATGATATTCTCGCAAACTTGGCAGCAAATGAGCCGTCATGCGTTCTTTTTGCAAGCGCAGAGTCATCACAAAATCAGCATTATGCAAAGCTGGTTCTAGCTGCCAATGTAGAAAAAGTTGGGGAGTCGGGGAATAACTCCTAACTTCTGTCTCTTCAGAGATATACTCGGCAAATAACTTGGGTAACAGGGTGGGTGGGGCTGCGAGATGCACTTCGGCACCACTAGCGATTAAACTCCAAATATTCGATCGCGCCACGCGAGAATGGAGAATATCTCCAACAATGGCAATTTTTTTCCCTTTTAAAAGTTCCAGTCGGGGACTAGCGGGGTCAATTAGAGTACTTATGGTAAATAAATCTAGCAGTGCTTGGGAAGGATGCTCATGTTGACCATCACCAGCATTGAGGACACTAACTCGTACACCTAAACGATCCATCTCAGCCGCGATCGCATTCGGTACTCCTGCCTCTCGATGGCGGACTACCATAATATCAGTTCCCATTGCCAAATAGGTCTTTGCTGTGTCGAGAATTGTCTCTCCCTTAGTCATAGAGGATGTGGCGGCGGCGAAGTTGAGGGTATCTGCACTTAAACGTTTCGCCGCCAGTTCAAAACTACTGCGAGTCCGGGTAGAAGATTCAAAAAATAAATTCGCCACCACCTGTCCCTGCAAAGTTGGCACTTTTTTCGTCCGCCGCGATAGCACCTCTTGAAAAGAGGCCGCGGTTTGCAAAACAGTATCGTATTCAGTGGTAGTGAAGTCAGCTAGGGAAAGAATGTGATGACGATTCCAGGTAGTAGTAGGCATCTTTGACGACTGGGGAAGATGGGGCCCCCTCTGGGGATAAGGGGTAATGGGAACTGGGGATTGGGGACTGGGGGAGAAATAATTAATGCCCTATGTCCTATGCCTCATGCCCAATCCCTTCACGTTGGTAAATGGAAAACATTTAAAGCTAGAGAAATTAGGCTAAGGAATGTTAAAAACCCAATTGTATCTAGCATTGTAGTCACTAACGGGCCGCTAACCAAAGCAGGGTCAAGTTTTAAGCGTTCCAAACCCATTGGCAGTAACGTGCCGAGTGTAACAGCCACAATTGTATTAGTTGCCATGACCATGCCGGCAATTAAAGCCACCCATCGCTCTTGGGGATGCGCCCAAATTAAGGAAAGCAAGATCATTGTTGTGGCTAAAGCTAAGGCTGTACCTAAACCAGCTAAAAGTTCCTTGCGGAGAATTTTCAAGGTATCTTTGGGTGTTACCTCTCCTACTCCCAAGCCGCGAATTGTTACCGTTAATGATTGAATACCGACAGTACCACCAGTGTTAGAAAAAATTGGCATGATTACTGCTAAAACTGGCACTGCGGCAATTACAGATTGGAAAGGCGCGATCGCACTGGCGGCACCAATATACAATGCCATGATGCCCAACAGCCAAGGCAAGCGGTTGCGGATGGTGAGTAGAGGAGAGGATAAAGCAGCTTCATCACCACTCACACCGGCCAGTTTTTGGATATCTTCTGTGGCTTCCTCTTCCAAAATATCCATCACATCATCAATGGTGACGATGCCAACTAATCGGTCTTCCCGATCGACGACGGGGATAGCAATTAAGTCGTAGCGCTGCATGATTCGCGCCACTTCTTCTTGAGGAGTTTCAGTTCTAACTTTGATGACGCGATCGCTCGCAATATCTTTAATGAAAACATCGGGAAAGGTAAATAACAACTGGCGCAGTGAAACTACTCTCACCAGCGTTCGGTTGTCATCTGTGACGTAGGCGTAGTAAATCGTTTCCTTGTCTTCATCCTGACGGCGGATTTTACTTAGGGCTTCACCTACAGTCAAACCTTGGCGCAACCGAACATATTCGGTTGTCATCACCCGCCCAGCCGTGCCTTCTGGATAGCCGAGAATCGTTGCTGTTGCTTGCCTTTCTTCTAGACTTAGCTCTTGTAATAGCCGTTTGATTACCCCAGCAGGTAGTTCATCAAATAATTCTGCCCGTTCGTCGGGACTCATGGCTTCTACAATTTGAACTACTTGGACATCATGCAGAGAATTAAGTAGTTCTTCCTGAACCTCTGTGGGCAGATATTCAAATACATCAATTGCCTGAGCTTTATTGAGTAAACGAAATGCGATCGCCCGTTGTTGTTCAGGCAATTGTGTAATGTAATCTCCCACATCCACAGGCTGCAAGCGATTTAAATCCCATTTCAACTGGTTCAAATCGGTAGTATCAGTCAGCAAATCACGAATATCTTGTGTGAGCATGAGATATATCTCCTAAGTCTCCCCCGCGCTGGGAGACTTCCTCACCAGCTCAGAGGAGGTTGATACTGCCATCTGGTGGACTATTGCCCATAAAATTTCAACAATTCAATATCGATATCTAAATCAAGGCATCGCTAGTCATCATCCTAACCCGGAATAGCAATCTCCGGTAGTTACTGAATATTACTATTCAGTCTTTGTGATATTTATCACTATTGAATAACTTAATTGCCATCGGATTTTTAAGTAAATTTTATATTACTTAAAGTAGATTTTACTACTGCCAGAAGCTATGTCAAGCCAATCACCGAATTTACTCGCAAACTTTACAGAGTTAAAATATTTACAAAATCAATAAGTAGTATTTGGTATCAAGTAACTTCATGTATAGTCACCTGGACGACGGAGAATCAGAAATGGGTTGGCAGATTTCACTTCATAGTCGCGGTAAGGTGTTTAAGCTTTGGCGATCGCTCTTCTCCTAAAAATCACTTTTTGGAAGTGACTTGCAAAAAAAGTATAAATGATGATATACCTAGTTTAAAGTTACGAGTTACGTAACGCATAACATATACTACTGTTCTGCTGCTGCTCTTATGTCTCCGTCAAATGATTTTCCGAAGTACAAGGATAAAAGGACGGAGGAGTTTGTTGCTGGTAAAAGGGTAAAAGAGTTTCAGTCTTTTGAGAGACAAGCGTATAAACGACTTGAAATATTAGAGGCCGCCACTAGTAAGGAGGATCTAATGCAGCTACCTAGCAATCGCTTTGAGTCTCTAGGAGGAGATAGAAAAAGTCAGTACAGTATCCGAATTAACGAGCAGTGGAGAATTTGTTTTAATTGGACAGAAGGATATCTTAAACCATTCAACATAGAAATCATAGATTATCACTGAAAGAGGTAAAATGACACGTCCACCTATCCACCCTGGAGAAATTCTTGCTGATGAAATTAATGAATTAGGGATGTCTGCAAGCGAACTAGCGCGTGTTCTGGATGTGCCGAAAAATCGGATTACCGAAATAATTAATGGACAGCGGGGAATTACCGCCGATACAGCTTTGCGATTGGCACAGTATTTTGGAGTTAGTGCTGAGTTCTGGATGAATTTGCAAAAAAATTATGAGCTTAGGTTAGCTGAACAAACAGTAGGCAAAAAAATCCAAGATACCATTCGCCCTCGTGGATTAACTTCTTGTACATAAGTCACAGCTTATATTACCAGAGCTACTAACACAGCTATTAAAATGGGACTGCTATCACCCATAGATCCAGAAGAACTGCAAAACCTCCTATAACAAATTGGTCGATAACTGTCTCAAATCGAAACTGAAATTACTGATGGCGATGACATTAACGACGAAGGCGAAGATGAAGAGTGGGAGTAACAATCATTGGCATATATATGCCGTTATAACTCGCATTATGCTACGTCCTCTAGTCAACTAAAAATTTACTTTATAAATGCTCTCTTAGGCAGTAAATTTCCAAAGTTTAAGATTTCCATCATGATCTCCAGATACCAAAAACTTATTACTGATAGCTAATGAACTGATCCCTGCTTCGTGTTCACCTGGAAATTCTTGCAAAAGTTCTTTGCTTTCAGTAGATGAGATTCTGATATTTCCGTTTAGTGCGGCAGTGATGAGAATACTACCGTTATGATTTAGGAGAACCTTGGGATCAAACGGGCCAGCTTCCCATATTGGTACTACTTCAATTACTTGTATTCTTTTGCCACTCACAGTATCCCATAGGTACACTTTGCTATCTCGATCTGATGCAGTAGCTATAATCCTTCCTCTATCATCAATTGAGGAGTAACTCACTTCTCCATAATGACTATCAGGGAAAGCTCTAATAAGTTTTGTAGAAGGCATTTCCCAGACTCGATTTTCTCCAAGTCCGCCTCGTGCATACAACCGTTCTCCAGTATCATTAAATGCTAATAGGTCAAAAGCCCAAAATCTTTCGTCACTAATTTCAGCAATCTGCTCAAATGACTTTAAGTTCCATACAATGACTTTGACTTGACGTGAGTAATTTATCGCCGCAGCCAAGTAATTAGCTCTAAGATTGATTGCAAGACATCCTACAGCACTTGGTGTCTCTAAAGTTCGTGAAAGCTGATTAGAAAAATAATTCCAGATTTTTATTCTGTTGTCTGAACCTCCACTGATTACATCACCCTTCTCTCCAATTACAACTGCACCAGCATTACGCTCATGAGAGTATGAGGCGATAAGCTCACCAGATAAAAGATGCCAAATACTTACCTTTCCATCTCTTGATGAACAAGCAAGAATTCCTTGCAATTCATCAATAGCAATTTGTGCAACTCCCATAAATGAGTCACGTATTTTATGCGATCGCAAAACTTTAAAGAGTTTTAATGGCGATAAATATTTTTTTCTCTCATCTTCAGATAGCTTGATCGAAGGTAAGGAAGCTTTGTTGTCTAGCCCATAAGAGAAAAATTCATCCTTCATAACTTTGTTTAAGCGAGTTGATAAAGTAATTTTTAGAGATTTTCTCGTGTCCGTTTTGCTTCTATTAGTTTTTCCAGTTCACCAATTTCATCTATGGTATAAAACTTCGGGTTAGGTTCAGCGTTAATTTTATCCATTAGAGCGTGAAAAGCTTCTGTATCATTACGATTCTCTAATAAATAACGTTTTAACTCTATTTTACTCATTGCAGCAAACTTAGGCTTGGTCATTCGTCGTATCTCCATTTACCATTAGGGTTAATTACAATACCAGTTTCATCACCAGCCAAGATATAGATGTCTCCTGTTCGTTCATCTAATCTGACTATAAAGATAGGTAGTAGAAATGTTGTGAGGTTTTGACAGAGAATAAAACAAATCAGATTTTGTTTGGGTGTAGGATACGTCATCAAGGTTGACTTACTTTTTTGATTGCCGCATCACACCACATTCTGACAGCTTCTTCCATTGCCTCACTGTGCCCTATTTCTAACTCAAGAGCTAGCTGTTTGAAAATTTTAACTAAATCCTTAGGCAGATAGGCAGCACTTTGGGTGTAATCGCTGTGGGTGCGTTTGTTAATTCGAGTTTCCATGATGAAAAAAGTTAATCTGCTGTTATGCTAGCATACTAGCTCATATCTACCAGATTGCACTCTATAGCACGTAATTCTGACCACACCCAAAAATCTCCCCAATTTTTCACTATTTCGCCAGTGCCACGCCGAAATAAAATCGCTAAAATTAAGTACCCAGAAATCTACTAACAGGAGATAATAATAAACTTACTACCCTCCACTGTTCTTCCATCAACCATTACAGAGCTTGTTCTGACTTGGTTTAGGTAATTCAGTTCACAGTCACAGGGTCGAATTTTGCAAGTTGTTCTGAACCAAACCATGAAAACATCTACCAAATTGCTAACTCGCCTAGACTATTACTACCAGCAAATCAAAACGATCATTCTGACTCGGCAAAATCCGATTACTGGTTTGCTACCTGCGAGTACAGCGATTACAGCCCACGGCGATTATACTGATGCCTGGGTGCGAGACAACGTTTACAGCATTTTGGCAGTTTGGGGTTTAGGACTTGCATACCGCAAAATTGACGACGATCAGGGACGCACCTATGAATTAGAACACAGTGTCATCAAACTGATGCGCGGGTTGCTATTTGCGATGATGCGACAGGCTCATAAAGTAGAGACATTTAAACATACTCAGTCGCTACTGGATGGACTGCACGCCAAATATAATACCGCGACTGGCGACGTTGTTGTTGGTGATGACGAATGGGGACATTTGCAACTTGATGCCACATCCATATTTTTGCTGATGTTGGGGCAAATGACGGCTGCGGGATTGCAAATCATTTATACGATTGATGAAGTGAACTTCGTCCAAAATTTGGTTTACTACATTGGACGAGCTTACCGCACACCAGATTATGGCATTTGGGAACGTGGTAATAAAATTAATCGTGGTAGTGCTGAGTTAAATGCCAGTTCTGTAGGCATGGCAAAAGCGGCTTTAGAAGCTATCAACGGGCTGGATTTGTTTGGTGTGCATGGTAGTCAAGCATCGGTAATTCATGTACTACCAGATGAAATCGCCCGCGCCCGGATTACCCTAGAGTCGTTATTACCGAGGGAATCTGGTTCCAAAGAAATTGATGCGGCGCTGTTAAGTATTATTAGTTATCCTGCCTTTGCAGTGGAAGATTTGGAGTTACGCGATCGCACTTTAAATGATATTATCAATAAGCTTGCAGGTAAATACGGCTGCAAACGCTTTCTGCGTGATGGACACCAAACCGTTTTAGAAGATCATCAGCGCTTGCACTACGAACCATTAGAACTCAAGCAATTTGAGCATATCGAATGCGAATGGCCGTTATTTTTGACTTATTTAGTTCTAGATGGATTATTTCGCGGCGAACAAGAACAAGTTAAAAAATACCAAAGTCTTTTAGAATCATTACTTATAGAACAAGATGGTTTGCGTTTATTGCCAGAACTTTATTATGTTCCAGCAGAAAACATAGAGGCAGAAAAGTTAACACCTCAAACGCAACCACGTTTGCCTAATGAAAATATTCCCTTGGTGTGGGCGCAGAGTTTATATTTTCTTGGGGAAATGTTGAGTGAAGGGTTACTAGCGGTTGGTGATATCGACCCTTTGGGAAGACATTTGTGTGTGGGCAAACAGCGCGATGCATTGGTACAAATTGCCTTGTTAGCAGAAGATGAAGATTTACAAACGAAACTAGAAGTTCACGGAATTGAAGCACAAACGCCTACTCAAGTAGAACCGATTCAAGTGAGAAAAGCTGGAGAATTTTCCGCTATTTATACCCAAATTGGACGTAACGATAAACTTGGTTTAACTGGGCGGCCAGTGCGGCGGCTGCGGAGTTTAACAACATCTAGAATTTTTCGGATTAGCGGTGAAACAATTGTATTTTTGCCTTCATTTTCCGATTCTCAACAGTTTTACCTAACCCTAGATTACCATTTTTTGCTAGATCAAATTAGAAGCGAACTAGCTTATATTCAAAAATATTGGAGCGATTTAGGCCGTCCCACTTTAACTTTAATGTTGACACACACCATGTTAGAAATCGGTTCGGAGGCATTACTAGAATTAATGCAAGAACTGAAAGATGGTGTTTGTAATGGTGTGCGGGTGAAATTAGGGCGGCTAAATCAGCTAATGCTGACGGCTGGAATTCAAAGAATTGATTTTCTACCAAATGCAGAATTTTCGCGATCGCCACTGAAAAATGCTAGCCCACGTTGCTATTATCTAGCTTATCATCCTGAGAAAAACTGGCGTTTAGGACATAGCCAAGAATTTCAAATGGAGTGTGAAACCAACTTTGGGTT
Organism: Nostoc sp. 'Peltigera membranacea cyanobiont' 232; assembly: GCF_002245985.1. Classification (NCBI taxonomy): domain Bacteria; kingdom Bacillati; phylum Cyanobacteriota; class Cyanophyceae; order Nostocales; family Nostocaceae; genus Nostoc; species Nostoc sp. 'Peltigera membranacea cyanobiont' 232. The sequence continues at coordinate 55,428 of NZ_NOLK01000012.1, read as the reverse complement.
ATTACTTTCTCGTTTGCGCTCATCAGAAAATATCTATGAGCAAATTGAGTTATTACAAACTTTAACTCGCTTGCAGGGAATAAAATTTGATACGGGGTATGGTGGCCCAGGATATCCTGTCACAGTAGGCGATTTACTCGATGAAGTTTATACCAAAGCTGGAGATTTAGGCATTTGGGCAGTAGTGCGTCGGGCTGCGGGGTTACGCCTTATGGTTGATATCAGCCTATCAGATGCGGTAACGAGTATTTTGGTAAGGGGTAAGCAGATTGCTGTAGGGAAAGCTTACAGTGAAGCATCTTTGATTACCGTACCGATGTCCCACGATGAAATTGCCGATAAAATTAATCATTTTTGTCGTGAGGATATCCGCGATCGCGTCCTCACTCAAGAGATTTTAATCTATGTTGGCATCTTAATTCGCTCAGAACCCGAACTATTTCAGGGACTACTAACGCTGAGAGTCGGCTATCTTATCTTATTGATAACCAGCGAACTAGCGCGGGAATTATACGTTACTCAAGATGAAGCTTATGATTACTTAATGCAACTTTCACCCTTTGATGTGAAAATGCGCTTGCGTCAGGTATTAACTGGATATAGTGGCATGAGTAACCTGTTGCGTCAACAAGAATCACTGCATGTCAAGCAAAAAGAAAGTGATATTGCTTGGGTAGTGTTACCAGCAATAGCAGAAGGGATAGAAGTTCCGCCGGGTGGTTGGCGACGGTTTCGCCAAGCTGAAGGTGCGACGGGGCGTGTACCAAAAGAATTTTTTAAACAGGTTTGGTTATTAATGCAACATTGCAAGGGTCTAGTAATTGGCGATAAACTAGAGCGACGCAATCGTTTAGATAGTGAGATTATGCTGTCGGAAATGACAGCCGGGGAAAGAAATTTTGCTCTGTTGGTTGAGCATTTGCTGAATAAAATAGAAGCTCCAGAATATCGGCAAGTTAATATTGAAGCATTAATTGAATTAGGTGCGATCGCAGCTAATAATCCCAAGCTGGAAATTGAAGGATATATCGTGTTGGATGTGTTGATTGGACATGCTGTGCGATTAGCGTGGCTAGAAAATCATAATCATCGCAGCGATCGCTATGATGAAGATAAAGCGAGTGCGTGGCGATCGTTTTACAACACCTCTCCTAGAGATTGTGCTAATTATATTTTGAAGGCATTTAGATTCTTGACAGAGTTTGTGAAAGATTTTTAAACGCAGATGCGCTTCGCCTTTTCACAGGGTAGAAACGCAGACGATAAGAAAATTCAGATTCTACAACTCCTGTGATCGCTCTTTTAATAACTTTGTGATGTGTCCATTTACTTACTTGACTCTCTGAATTACTTCTTGAGCAAAATCTTTTAGAGAGTCATACAAATCACCATATTTTTGCTTATATGTCAACTTTTCTCCAAAATCTAAATTTTTGGCTAATTGCGCTCTTTCAGCAATTTTAGTTTTAAATATTGATGGAAACTCAGAGCTAGTCATAATCAACTCAACCAATTGATTTTCATTAGCTCTAGATACATTAAATCTAGAGATTAAAGTTCCTAAAGATTTTAAGTTATGCTCATTTTCATTATTAAACTTGTTAATATGTCTTAAGATTAATCTTAATCCACCAATTGACATCCGGTTAGGGGTGCAAGGCAAAATACAAAAATTACTTGCTAAAAATGCACTTTTAATTGTTTTATTAATAGTTGGTGGACAATCAATTAAAATATAATCATATTTTTTGGATAGATTGTTTATAAATTCCTTCAGCAAATCAATCGGTTTTAATCCTAGATTATAATAAAACCCTTCGGGTAATTCTTCTTGAATTTCAAAGAGCATAGGACTGCTAGGTATAAGGTGTAAAGATTGGAATTTAGCTTTTATATTAGAAATATCTTGTTTAGCTATAAAGTCCTCGTTTTTAATATGACTTAGAAAATCTTTAGGTTGTTTAAATAAATAAGGTAAAGTCAACTTATTTCTTTCAAATTGACTAAACCATACATCTTCTGACATTAAAATATTTGTTAAATTACACTGAGGATCAAGGTCAATAACCAGCACTCGTTTACCATACATGGTATCGCCCGCTAAATATTCCGCTAATGCCATGACGATGGTAGTTTTGCCAACTCCACCCTTGAGGTTGCAAATGCTGATCACTTTAGCTGTCATAATTTCTGGTAGATTGACACATTTCATCGCTACATCTCTATCTTTCCCAGAAAATACGCCCAGCTAACAACTAACAATTAACAGGTTCATTTCTATATCGCACTAGCGTACACGTTGGCCAAAAATCCTGATAAATTGCAGGTAAAACAGCAAATAATGCATTAAATAAATATATGATATCTGAACTTTAATGTTGAATTTATAAATGACCTGTAATTCACAAATAGCAGAAGGCTGGCATGGCAAACTTAATTTAGTCTATGCCGATCGCCAGGACACAACCCAGTTAATTTATAATCACCACCAAGCGCCTCTGAAGGTACAACGCCCATTTTATCCAGAAGGGCAAAAAGTTTGTCATAGCGTCATTTTACACACAGCAGGGGGAATGGTAGGAGGCGATCGCTTATCCTCTAACATCCACCTCCAACCCCAAGCCCAAGCCTTAATCACTACGGCTGCTGCAAGCAAGATATACCGCAGCAATGGCTTACAAGCTAGACAAACCATCCAAATGCAAGTTGACGCTGGTGCTTGTTTAGAATGGTTGCCGCAAGAGACAATTTTATTTAATGACGCGATTTATCGGCAAGATTTACTGGTAGAATTAGCAACTGGAAGCAGTTGGTTAGGTTGGGAAATTACCCGATTTGGTCGCAGTGCTAGGGGAGAAAAATTTTTACAAGGAGAATGGCGATCGCATACCGAAATTTGGCAAAAAGGTGTTCCTTTATGGATCGATCGGCAATGGTTACGGGGTAGCGAAGACATTTTCCATAGTCCCCACGGCTTGGCTGGAAAACCAATAGCAGGTAGTCTAGTTTGGGTTGGTGGTGCAGTTTCAGCAGAAATTATCGAAAAAACGCGAAATTTATGGGATGGGCAAGGAGAAGCGGGTGTTACCAGGTTACAACATGGATTATTGTGTCGATATCGCGGTTCTTCTACATCTGAGGTGAGAAACTGGTTTATTGATGTTTGGCAGATGCTACGAGTTTATTTTCTAAATCGTGGTAATTGTATACCAAGAGTTTGGCAGGTTTAAACGAACCGCCAAAATGCCAAGAACGCGAAGAGGAGGTAGGAATGCAATTGACACCGCAGGAAAAAGATAAACTATTAATTTTTACTGCTGCTTTATTAGCAGAAAGACGTAAAGAAAGAGGTTTGAAACTGAATTATCCCGAAGCAGTTGCTTATATTTCTGCTGCTATTTTAGAAGGGGCGAGAGATGGGCAAACTGTAGCTGAATTGATGAGTTATGGTACAACAATATTAACGCGGGATGATGTCATGGAAGGGATATCAGAAATGGTGCATGAAGTGCAGGTTGAAGCTACCTTTCCTGATGGTACAAAGTTAGTGACGGTACATAATCCAATTCGTTAATTTTTGAATTTATTATGATTCCTGGAGAAATTATTACACCAGCAGGTGAAATTGAACTAAATGTTGGTCGTCCAACTGTAAAATTACAAGTGTCAAATACAGGCGATCGCCCCATACAAGTCGGTTCCCACTATCACTTTTATGAAGTTAACAGCGCCTTAAACTTTGACAGAGAACAAGCGCGAGGAATGCGCCTCGATATTCCCGCCGGAACCGCAGTTAGATTTGAACCAGGGGACGAAAAAGAAGTTAGATTAGTCACCCTAGTTGGTAGTCGTCAAGTCTACGGTTTCAACAGCAAAATTAACGGACATTTAGATACTTAAAATAAAATCATTAGATGCTATTCTAATTAAACTAGGTAGGGAATAAATGCTACGTACCTGCGATTGAGTTAGCAACTACCGTTGTAGCTGCAATTAGATGTTGTGAAAAAGTAGCATATCCATTCGGACAACGATTTTTGATAATTGCTAAATCAATCTCAAAAGCAAGTTTCCATCGAATTTGTAGAGGGCGTTGATTGCTACTATTTTCAGAGAGATATGTTGATTGTGCGATCGCATTTTCTAAAATACCTTTTCCACCATCTAATTCTTCTAAATTTTCCAGAGGTTCAAGCTCTACACCTAAAATGCTTGATACTGTTTGAGTGTCTGCCAACAACCACATTTCAAAATTTTTAATCGCTAAACCTCCTGCACTGCGATCGCTAATTTTTTTCTCACTAATATCTAGATGATTATCACGGATTTTATTTAAAGCCCGTTCCAAGTCAATTTGCCTTTGGTGAAGCTTATCATCTGCATCAACCACAATTAGGATCAGATCAACTTCTTCAGGTTTCCACGCGATAATCACCTGTGCTAAATATTTTGGATCTAAAATTGAGTGTCCTACACGCCGTTTAAAGACTCGACTCTCGCTGATGGATGGATGTCTTTGTACAAAATCACAATCAGGCAATCCCAAATTATTAATTTCTCGTCTGATTAAGGTATGAAGTGCCCCTTCTCTATCTCTTTCAATAACTTTTCCACCATCTTCTGGTTTAATATAGGGAATACTTGCTCCGAGTTCTGCTTCTCCCTCAGCCATTAACCCAATACGAATCCCTCGATTCATACCGGATTACCTCCAAAAACATTCGTAAACCAAAGTTCACCTAATGCTCCATCATAAGCTTCTAGGGCTTTTTGGAAGCGTTCCGAATCAATGGGTAAGGCATGAATTTGAGTTTTACCTTCTGTGTCTAACTCAACAGCACGCACTTGGTGAGGTTCGACATAATTTAGCAAAACTGGAGAATGAGTTGTGATTAATACTTGAACAGGTTTACCTGTAATCCCCTCTGTAGAAATTATTTGCAATAATTCCATCATTTTGTGTAACAACCAAGGATGAACTCCGTTTTCTATCTCTTCAAAACAAATAATACTGGGGGTATTTTCTTGATAAAGTGCGGTTAGAAATGCCAAAATTCTAAGTGTACCATCAGATATATCCGAAGCAGGGATATGATGTTCAGAATATCTGTCGATTAATTCCAGTAAAAAAGTTCTATCTTCTCTACGCAGTAAAGAAATTCTCTGTATATTAGGAACAAGCCGTGTCAAACGTTCCTCCAATTCATCAAACCTTTTACGATTACTGAGCAAAATATCAGCTAGAGCATCAACAATTCCCTGTCCTGTTTTATCTATTCCACCAGTTGATGGAATATTATTAGAGAGACTAATTGGCGCAAAATCATAAATACTAACTTTTCTGACTGCCTTGGCTACAGGAGAATCCAAATACTTATTAGAAACTAAAATTTTTCTTAGTTCCAGTGTATACTGATTACTTGCCCTAATTAGATTTCCGAAATAGTCTAGTCTACTAATAGACACTATTCGCTGCGGATAATCAATATGAATTGATATATCATTAAATTCTTCGCTTTCTAGATTTGAGTCTGTATCACCTTGAAAGAAAAGATAATCTTGCTTACCCTGCCAGAATTTTGATTCTATTTTCTGCTGGTTTGGATTTACAGCTATTAAAGATTTAGCGAAAAAAGGTATTAATTCATGAGCATCTGTATTACTTATTAATCTTTCCAAAAAATCAGATAAGACAAATAAAGCTTCACAAATATTTGACTTTCCCGAACCATTCGGCCCAATAAATACAGTTAATGGTTCTAAATCAACTTCGATATCAAAGAGGCTCTTGTAATGCTTAACTCTCAGTTTAGATAACATTCTAACTCAGTTTTATATCTGCCTATGTTCCCAATATAATTCTAGATTTTCGCGGTTATAAATTCGCTTTAACTACCATTAAAATTTATTTCACTACATCTCCGGTTACAACAAAATTATAAATTTATACAAAATTTCCTCTGAATATCTCTAAACTTGCTCAAAAATAATCAAAGTAACACCACCCCCACGAGTGCCATTATGCCTTACAGAATGGATCGCCGCGCCTACGCCGAAACCTATGGGCCCACAGTAGGCGATCGCATCCGACTTGCAGATACAGAATTATTTATTGAAGTTGAACAAGATTTCACCACCTACGGCGACGAAGTGAAGTTTGGCGGCGGTAAAGTCATCCGCGACGGGATGGGACAATCCCCCATTTCTAACGCCGATGGTGCTGTCAATTTAGTCATTACTAATGCCTTAATTCTCGATTGGTGGGGTATTGTCAAAGCGGATATCGGCATTAAAGATGGCAAAATTTTCAAAATTGGTAAAGCCGGAAATCCTTATATTCAAGACAATGTAGATATTATTATTGGCCCTGGAACTGAAGCCTTAGCAGGGGAAGGAATGATTCTCACTGCTGGCGGTATTGATGCCCATATTCATTTTATTTGTCCCCAACAGATTGAAGTTGCGATCGCTTCCGGCATAACAACCATGATCGGCGGCGGTACTGGCCCTGCTACAGGTACAAATGCCACTACCTGCACCCCCGGCCCTTGGAATATTTACCGGATGCTGCAAGCTGCTGATGCTTTCCCCGTCAACTTAGGATTTTTGGGTAAAGGTAACGCCAGTCAACCCCAAGGACTTGTAGAACAAGTAACCGCCGGTGCAATGGGGTTAAAGCTGCATGAAGATTGGGGAACCACACCCGCAGCAATTGATACTTGCCTCAGTGTTGCCGATATTTATGATGTGCAAGTAGCGATTCATACTGATACCCTAAACGAAGCCGGATTTGTCGAAGATACGATCGCAGCTTTCAAAAATCGTGTCATCCACACCTACCACACCGAAGGCGCAGGTGGCGGACATGCACCAGATATCATCAAAGTTTGCGGACAAGCCAACGTTTTACCATCTTCCACCAACCCCACACGCCCTTACACCCTCAACACCTTAGACGAACACCTGGATATGTTGATGGTATGTCATCACCTCGACCCAGCGATCGCTGAAGATGTCGCTTTTGCCGAATCTCGCATCCGTCGGGAAACCATTGCCGCCGAGGATATTTTGCACGACTTAGGCGCATTTAGCATGATTTCTTCCGACTCCCAGGCGATGGGAAGGGTAGGTGAAGTGATAATTCGCACTTGGCAGACATCTCATAAAATGAAGGTGCAACGGGGAAGTCTTAACCCACAAGGAAATGAGCAAAAAGCAGACAACTTTAGAGCAAAAAGATATGTTGCTAAGTATACGATTAACCCTGCGATCGCTCACGGAATTGCTCAATATGTGGGTTCAGTGGAAGAGGGAAAATTAGCAGATTTATGTTTGTGGCGATCGGCATTTTTTGGTGTGAAACCAGAGATAGTGATTAAAGGCGGAATGATTGCATGGGCGCAAATGGGCGATGCTAACGCCAGTATTCCCACACCGCAACCTGTTTATATGCGATCGATGTTTGGTAGTTTTGCTGGGGCGCGTCATGCCACATCATTAACTTTTGTTTCGCAAGCAGCTTTAGAGAAAGAAATTCCCAGCCAGCTAGGTTTACAAAAAGCAGCCGTTGCGGTTTCTGGAACACGCCAATTAAGTAAGCGAGATATGAAGCTGAATGATGCACTACCGCACATTGAAGTAGATCCAGAAACATATCAAGTCAGGGCAGATGGTGAATTGCTAGTTTGTGAACCTGCGACAGTTTTACCAATGGCACAGAGGTACTTTTTGTTTTAATTCATGACCGAGCAACTTACTGATTACGATAGTCCTTGGAAAGAAGTTATTGAGCTATATTTTCCCCGCTTTCTGGAATTCTTTTTCACCCAAGCTTATGCCGAAATCGACTGGACGCGACCTTATGAATTTCTGGACACAGAACTGCAACAACTAGAACCAGATGCAGAAATTGGGCGGCGTTTGGTCGATAAAGTCGCAAAAGTTTGGCTACTGGATGGAGAAGAAGCTTGGGTATTGGTTCATGTGGAAGTCCAAGGGCAATATGACAGCCAATTTGCCGAACGGATGTACACATATAATTACCGTTTGTTTGACCGTCATAAAAAGCGAGTCATTAGTTTAGCAGTTTTAGCAGATGAACAAGCGAATTGGCGGCCTTCTAGCTACAGCTATCAACTGGGCGGATGTCGCGTCAGCTTAGAGTTTCCTGTGGCGAAACTGTTGGACTACGAGCAAGGGTGGGAAACCCTAGAGCAAACAACCAACCCCTTTGGTGTAATTGTGATGGCGCATCTCAAGACCAAAGCAACGCAACGAAACCCACAAAATCGGCTACAGTGGAAACTAAGCCTAGTTAGACGGCTGTATGAACGGGGATATAGCCGGGAAGATATTCGGGAACTATTTCGGTTTATCGACTGGATAATGGTTTTGCCAAAAGAGTTGGCACTTAGTTTTAAAACAGAAGTAAGAAGTTACGAGGAGGCAGATAGAATGCGGTACGTAACTAGTATTGAAAGGCTAGCAAAAGAAGAAGGAATTGTCGAAACTGCGAGAGAAAGCATCATTACAGTCCTAGAAACACGATTTGGAGAAGTGCCAAGCTCCATTGTCGAAGTTATCAATAGCATAGAAGAACCATCTGTGCTAAAAATGCTTTTCAAAAGTGCGATCGCTATTCCTTCCACAGCAGATTTTCAGCAAGTTTTAGATAACCTTACCTCTGGGAAATAAATGCGATCGCTTGTTTGATGGTGAGAGTGCGATCGCAATTCCTTCCACAGCAGAATTTCAGCAAGTTTTAGATAACCTCACATCCCAAAAATAAGTGTAGGCATCGAGCGGCTTGTTGCCAGATATTGCTCTTAAAGATGAGAGTAACATTGCCCTCATCAATTTTTTGTTTTGGAGTTACGATCAAATAGTTAAACGTTGCATCTGATATACAAAATCATGCTACCTTTTAAGAAAAAAATTGTGACTGATGAAGCCATGCGTCCGGTAGCGGTGTTGATTGATTATCAGGACTGGCAGCAAATTGAGAAGATATTAGAAGCTCATCAATCACAACAAAAACAAGAGTTTAATTTAAACCAGTATGTAGGTGTAATTCAACTGACTCAAGACCCTTTGGAGTATCAGCAGCAAATTAGGGATGAGTGGTGTTGACACAACCTTGTTACTTAACTTGTTCAAATTTAAACAGACCGTCGCTACCTTTAACTACTTTGACAGATAACCTTGCTGAGTTCCATAATCCAAAATCTGGCTCATTAAGTAGGTTTTACCCCATTGCAAAGGCGCTCTCAACCGAATTAATCCTCCTGGCCTATTTACTTCTTTGTAACAATCAGCATAAAAAGCTTGATCGAAAAACGGAAATTCCAATTCTGGGGATAGTTCTGGATCTAACAAACCGTTCAAATCAGACGAATTTGCAGCTAAATTCCCGTGTCCATCAGGCAATACTGGTTCTGCCACTGGCAAAGGAGGATGAGCAGATGAGGCGATAAGGGGAAATAATTGTTCGTCTCCCAATTCCCCACTCTCCGACTTTTCCACTCTTCTACTCTCACCGTCTGTCAGTAAACTAAAAATTTCGTGTAAAATTCTGGGAGTATCGGCAGCAGACTTCCACTCTCGCTGCTGAACCTGTTGTAAATAGCCCCGCAAATCATAATTTAGTGGCGCACTCCAAGGGAAGTTGACGCGAATGGGCAAAATCACTGGCTTATGCTGATCGCTGCCATCCTGTAACTGCTTGGCTTGTCTCACCTCTTCTGTCACCATCTCGCTAGTTGCCGATCGCTCAGACAACAGCAACAAAAAGTAATCACACAGTTTTAATTCTTCATCAATACGTTGAGGCCATTTTTCCCCCAGGCGAATACTTTCCCCTGCCATGAATGCTTCGTGTCCAGTAGCTTTGATAGCTTCATAAAAATCTCTAGCAAGGCTCAAGTCTGGATCTTGGCTGCGGTAGCTGATCAAAAATCTAGCGCTTTTGCTGGCTGCTGGCAAAGTTGGCATAGTCGGATAAATATCCAGAAATTTTGACAAATTTGACTATATTATTGCAATTTACGGAATCGAAGTTAGTTTCTACTTTTCTGTAAACGACTTACTAGTAGCTGATACCCTACCTACTGATATATTTGATAGCTAAAATAATGCCGCCATCCTCTGTATTCAGTTCTAGAAGTTTACGAGCCATAATTCAATTAGCTTGTGACTATCTGTTAAAAAGGTAAAGTAGTTTTTAAAACACATTTATATAAATTTCGTGGTAGAAATTTTTTGGAGGAAATTTACTTAAGAGAACTATTTAAAAACTATACCAGTAAACCAGTTTCCCGAAAAATTTACTTTTACCCAATACCTTGCATCTATATGACTTCACAATCTTCTCGTTCTGACAAAATTCTGGTTGTTGATGACTCTCCTGATAATGTGTTTTTGATCAAAACTATTTTGGAAGAAGAAGGTTACACAGTTAGCACAGCAGAAAATGGAATTTCGGCTTTAGCAGAATTGAAAGCTTCTCCTTGTGACTTGGTTTTGCTGGATTTGATGATGCCAGGTATGGATGGATACGAAGTCACTAAATATATTCGTGGAGAGATGAAACTGCCACAATATATCCCCATACTACTGATTACTGCTCACGATGCGCCCAACGTCGCCCACGGATTAGACTTGGGTGCTGATGATTTTATCCGCAAACCTGTAACAGTAGATGAATTGCTGGCACGAGTGCGATCGCTCTTACGTTTGAAGCATAGTATGGATGAACGTGATGAAATTGCCCGTCAGCGAGAAGATTTTGTCTCCCGCCTCACCCACGATTTACGCACTCCCTTGGTAGCGGCCGATCGCATGTTGATGCTATTTCAACAAGGTGCATTGGGGACATTATCACCGCAAATGCAGGAAGTAATCACCATCATGGCCCGTAGTAATATCAACCTGCTGACTATGGTCAATACCTTATTGGAAGTTTATCGTTTTGAAGCAGGTCGCAAAAGCTTGGCATTTCAACCAGTTAATCTGGGACGTTTGCTAGAGGAGGTGACTGGAGAATTAGCACCTCTAGCTCAAGATAAAAAACTGTCGCTAAATTTAGATTTTACTGAAGAGTCAAACACAGTGATGGGCGATCGCTTAGAATTACATCGTCTATTTACAAACCTTATCGGCAATGCAATCAAATTTACCGATTCTGGATCTGTGACTATTAGTTTTACTTCTCAACATCAGTTCACATCTGGAAAACCCAATTCCGTTGAATATATTAGCATTCAGATCGCGGATACTGGCCCAGGTATTCCCAGTGAAGAACAAGCCACCATATTTGAACGATTTCGTCAAGGTAGCCACAAGAGTTCTGGTAGTGGCTTAGGACTCTACCTTGCTCGTCGAATTGTCGAGGCACATCAAGGCATTATTTTGCTGAATTCTGAGTTGGGCAAAGGTAGTGCATTTATTGTCCTTTTACCCACCACAACATGAGAAAATTAGCAATTATAATTTATGAATTACGGAGTATTTTATCCTAATATTTCATAAATTATAACTTTACTAATATCTACCAAGAATTGAAAGTAAATATTCCAATTAGCAAGTCAAACACTAAAAATTGACGAATTCAATCCGCTGAGATAGCAGCACTACATTAAAAACATAGTTTTTTAGGGTACAAAACAATGATTACCACTGAATTATCTAACATTGGCGATATTATCCAGAATCAGCGAGAGTTTTTTGAAACAGGTAAAACTAAAGATGTCGCTTTTCGCATTGAACAACTTAAAAATCTCAAGCAAGCAATAATTGAGCATGAACAAGCAATAGTCGAGGCATTGCACGCAGATTTACATAAACCACAATTGGAGACTTACCTTACAGAAATAGGCGTAGTTAAAGAAATTGATTATGCTATAAAACATCTCAATACCTGGACTAAGCCTAAAAAAGCAGCCGTTTCTTTTGATTTTTTTTCCTACTCAGCGAGGATTTATCCAGAACCATTAGGGGTTGTTTTAATCATTGGCCCTTGGAACTATCCATTTCAGTTAATTATCTCACCGTTAGTAGGTGCGATCGCAGCCGGTAATTGTGCAATTATCAAACCTTCAGAAATTGCTTCTCATACCTCTGGTGTCATTGCTAAGATTATTGCTAAACATTTTGATCCTACTTATATTGCAGTCATAGAAGGAGGTGTGGAAGCTAGTCAAAAACTACTTGCAGAAAAGTTTGACCATATCTTTTTTACCGGGGGTACAGCCGTCGGCAAAATCATCATGGCAGCAGCAGCAAAATATCTCACACCAGTTACTTTAGAATTGGGTGGGAAAAGTCCTTGTATCGTAGATAGTGATATTAATCTTGAACACACTGTCAGACGAATTACTTGGGGCAAATTTATTAATGCTGGACAAACTTGTATCGCCCCTGACTATCTTTTAGTTAATCAAAAAATAAAAAAAGATTTAATAGATGGACTGAAAAAATGCCTAAAAGAGTTTTATGGTGATAATCCTCTAAGCAGTCCTGATTATGCCAGAATTATCAGTCAAAAACACTTTGATAGATTGGTTAATTTTCTCAAAGATGGTGAAGCGATCATCGGTGGAGAAAATCAACCTTCAGAGCGTTATATCGCCCCGACTGTGATTGATAATGTCTCTTTGAAAGATTCTGTAATGCAGGAAGAGATTTTTGGCCCCATTTTACCCATTATTGAATACACTGACATTGCCGAAGCGATCGCCTTGATTAACTCTAGACCGAAACCTCTGGCGTTATACTTATTTTCTCAAAACAAAAACCTCCAAAAGCGAGTTTTGCAGGAAACTTCATCTGGTGGAGTCTGCATCAATGACACAGTGATGCAGGTTGCTGTCTCGTCTTTACCATTTGGTGGAGTAGGAGATAGCGGTATTGGCAACTATCACGGTAAGGCTAGTTTTGATACCTTTTCGCATAACAAAAGTGTATTGCAAAACTCCTTCTGGCTCGATTTAAAATGGCGATACGCTCCTTATGCGGGCAAACTACCACTCGTAAAGAAACTTTTGGGTTAAAAAAGTTAGGAATTATGATTAGAGACGCGATGAATCGCGTCTCTTAAAACGCATAAGCATTGCTGTAACGCTCCTCAGCCCAAGGTTCACCACGGCGATGGTAGCCATTGCGCTCCCAAAAACCAAGTTCTTCACCAGCTAAAAACTCTAACCCATTAATCCACTTAGCACTTTTCCAAGCGTAGAGGTGGGGTACAACTAGCCGCATCGGGCCACCGTGTTCAGATGGAAGGTCTTCACCAAAGACTTTAAAGGCAAAGAAGTTTTCTTCTCGGATGAAATCTTCTACAGAAATATTGGTAGTGTAGCCGCCATAGCAGTGTTCCATAATGTGGGCTACTTTCGGTTCTAATTCAAGCAGACCCATGAAATCTGTAACTTTAATCCCAGTCCATTTGACATCAAGTTTAGACCAGCGCGTTACACAGTGGAAGTCTGCTGTAAATTCGTGTTGAGGTAGCGCCATAAAGTCTGACCAACTAAAGGTAGCAGGTTTTGCCAAACCCCAAACTCTAAACTCCCATTCCTCAATGCTGACTTGGGGAGTTGCACCATAAGTTAATACGGGGAAACCTTTAGCTAAGTGTTGACCAGGAGGGACACGTTCTGCCTCTTCTTTCGCCGGTTTCTGAAAAAATTTTCCTAGCATAGTTGGAGAAAAATAAGTTTTCTCAAAGTGTTTACAAGCTTTTTTCCTGAGTTGCCAACACTACCAGATATTTCACTTTTTATATGGTTACTTAATCATTACTCATCAGTAATGGGTAATGGGTAATGGACGTTCCCAATTACTCACTACCAATTTTTTTCGTTCTAATGAGCTTGTGTAGAGTATCTATGATTCAAAATGCAATCAGGAAAGCTAATAAAAAGCGTTTATCCAGTGTAAGAAGATTGGTGCTGTTTATGCTTTGCCTGACTGGGAAATTATGATTCTTCTTCCTCTTCTTCAGCAGCTGGATAGACAAATGTAGAACGTCCAGTCAAAATTGACTTACCCAAAGATAGGGCTTTCTGAGCTTCGACGACAGCTTTGTGTCTCCAGGTAGCTCGACGTTTATCTCGTTTTGATTTGGAAGTTTTCTTCTTAGGAACAGCCATGTCAGCAGATATCGTGATTCTTGACAACCTTCTTATTCTAGTCCATCCACTGACGTGAAGAACAACAGTAAGTGGTTGAGACTGAAGTAAAACACGGGGACAGAGAGAATTTTTTCAATCTTCCACTCTTTGCGTCTCCGTGTCTAGCTCAACCCGTCATTTTTTGGTTGGTACACTGCTAGCTGCTGTAGAGCTATTGTCAAAGAAAAGTAGCGATCGCGCCGTTTTAAAATAAGTGGCCCAATTTTGAGCATCAGGACGCGATCGCCATTGGGGACGACTAACATCTAATGCCAAAACTGGTGCGATCGCTCCATAATTTTGTACGGAGATAATTATTGAAACATCTGTCACCAAGATATCTTGGTCGAAACTCCTCTGAGCAGCTGCCCTAGCCGCCGCTTCCGCCCTTCGCAGAACGGTTTCATAGTTTTCTTCTGGCAGGCGGTCAATAGCTAGATCGACTCTAGCGGTGTAAGCTCGCACAACCTGGGGTGCGATCGCCTCCGTCAAAAACCACGCAGGAATGGTAGATCCGAGCAAAATTAATAAAGGAATTATCCGGATTTGTCTGGCAATTTGGCTAATAAATGAAAAGGGAGCGATCGATGATGGTAGGTGAGCAGAAATCTTGCTCATGACCTTCTATCTCCTTAGTAACGATCTGTTATTGAAATTAGGTAAAAGGTATTTTCCGACTAACTAACGTAATAAAAATTACATTCTAACTTAAGATTCAATCAGAATCACCTAGAGCATAAGACATCGGTTAGCTTTGTTTTTTTGGCAAAGCCAACCGCAATTTTAAGACCACTTACAATAACTGACAAAGAGCGGGATGGCAAATTACTGGGCGATCGCGATTGGCATCAATCACTATCAGTTATTTCAACCTTTAAGTTGTGCCCAAGCGGATGCTGAGGCACTAGAGGATTTTTTGGTGACAGAGGCAGGCTTTCTCCCCAAACATTGCCTGCTAATGACGGATACTTCGCCGCCAATTGGAGATAGATCGACTTATCCAACTAAAGAAAATATTCTGCTGCTGCTTGAGGATTTGGCAGCGACAAGTTGGCAACCAGAAGACTATCTGTGGTTATTCTTTAGTGGTTATGGAGTCAACTACAAGGGCAAAGATTACTTAATGCCAGCAGAGGGTAATCCCGAACTGGTACAAGAGACTGGCATAGAATTGCGATCGCTAATGCAAAGTCTCCAACTTGCTGACTTGAATGTATTGCTACTACTCGATATCAACCGCGCTTTTGGTACTCAAGCGGATGCTCCTGTTGGTGAAGAAACAATCGAACTAGCCCAAGAACTACAACTTGCGACAATTCTTTCTTGTCAACCAGAGCAATTTTCCCACGAAAGTAGCGAATTAGGTCACGGATTCTTTACAGCAGCGTTGTTAGAAGCTTTGCGTTCTGGTAATGGCAGCAACTTGTCAGATTTAGAAAGCTATCTAAGCCTGATCGTGCCAAAATTATGTCACCACCACTGGCGGCCTGTCCAAAACCCTGCAACGATCATCCCATCAAGGGCACAAGTAATCTTGCCAGAATTGGCAATAGAAAGTGGTTTTAAACCAGAATCGCTGATTTATCCAGAAGAATCTTTTGCTGTCGCCCTTGCAGCCCCTCCTCTCGATGATTACCCTAGAACTTCAGCAGAACGGGGCAGATGGGGAGAAGCTACTGTAAACTCCTCCCAACAGGTGAAGGCTCACAAGGTTGAGAAGCCTAAAGTCCAAGAGTCAGCTACTAGCCTAGTTTCTCAGCCAATGGCAGAAACTTCTTTAGGAGGAAATCCGAGGGGAAGATTTATCCCCAATTCTGCCAAAGGTTACGTCTCTCGATTGCCATTGAATCAGCCAAGTATCCCTTTTTGGAAACAGTTTATCTTGTGGGGCGGAGGCAGCTTGCTAGTCGCAGGTTTAATTGCTGTAGTTTTTCTCCGCAATCAAGAAACTTTTAGAATTAAGCAAATATCAGGCATATCGCCCAATGCTAGCGATCGCCAGGTTATCGAAAATTTACCAAGCGATCCCGCTTCAGTAGTTAGACTTAACAACCAATCTAGCGCCCAAATAACCTCTAATTCCGAGTCTAAAAAGCGGAATCAAGCAGTATTAGACTTGGCAAAAATGTCCCTCAGACAAACTCAGGCTAGCGATTTGAGCATGGCGATCGCTACAGCCCGGAAAATTAAATCCGGTGAACCACTATACGAACAAGCTCAGGAGAATATTAAGATTTGGAGTCGAATGATTTTAGATTTAGCAGAGGGTCGTGCTAAACAGAGACAGTATGCTGCTGCTATTGCCGCCGCTCGATTAATCGTCAAAGATGAAGCCCCCTACGCCAAAGCACAAGCATCAATTAACCTGTGGCGGTTAGAGGGCAAGCAGTATGTGAGTAACAAAACTCTTTTAGATGCAGCTAATGGCTTAATTAAGTCTGGACAGGCATCTACCTACAATCGGGCGATCGAAGTTGCCAAGAAAGTACCCGCAGGTCAACCAGGCTTTGATAGTGCCCAAAAATCAATCAATAAATGGAGTGAGAAAATTTTAGACCTGGCAAAGCGTCGCGCCACCGAAGGAGATCGCAATGCGGCGATTGCGACTGCTACTTTAGTACCAGAAGAAACAGGCGCTTACGAAGACGCTCAAGATGCCATCCAAAAATGGCAAAAGAAATAATAAAAAAATAGTAAAAAATAGCAGGGAGTTAGGAGTTAGGAGTTATATTATTGATCCCTGACCCATTACTCCTGACTCCTCACTTTTCCTTCAACAGTACTGTGATACATCTTCGCCGCATTCATCGGCTAGATAGCACAGCGCTCGGAAACGTAAACCAACCACTTCGTCATATAAGGGGTTGAGTTTGCACATTGGCGGAATGTGAAACAGGGTTTTCCCAAATACTTTGACATCTCGCTCAAAGGGACACTGAGATGGGATGGCTTTACATAAACGGTGAGCTAGTTGGCGATCGCTGACTTGAATGTTTTCTACACGCTGCCGTAAAGGTCGGAGAATATCCCAGTAAGGCTTGGAAATGGAACGGTTTAGCTGGGTTACTTTGTGTTGACTAGTCTCTGCTTGATTGATTGATACCCAGCTAGCCAGAAAAATCTTTTTTGTGGTATTGTCGAATACCTTCATGGTTTATCCTCTGTATTATTGAGGTTATTCACCTTTTTGATGAATATATACAACGTGGCAACGAACTTTCCCGGAAAAATCGCGTCCTGACTGCGATATAATGTAATACCTAATTAGCCACTTAAGTCAGAACCTAATTTATTACTACGTCAAGTTAATCGCAAATTTCTGGGGATCGGTAGTGTAATATTACGATCTTGTTCATAACTTGACATAGTTTAGATTTTAGTAAAGACATCAGTCATTGGATAGGTTTTAGTGTAACATTTACAGAACTTAATATAGGGTCTCTCTAAAAGTTTTTTTGCTAAGTATAAACATCAGTAATACCCTAGAAGGCATTTTTCCGCTCAGTGTTCCCACTTTCTCACGTAAGTGTGTCTTGTTCATTGCTGACTGAATACCGTAGAAATAGTGATTTTTGATCGAGTAGAATCGATTGCATTTCACAAAACTTAGGTTGGCAGTGGCGATTTGAGAATGATATAGTCTCAGAATATTCGTAGGTTGGGTTTCGCAAAGCCTCAACCCAACTGACACATTTTTATTTTTTAGAAAAAACCTACGCAGTATTGCAACCTATCCTATGCAGGATTTTTTGGGCGTAGACGGTAGCGGCTTATCATTAGACATTACTGCCGATGATATTGAGTGTTAATCGCAGTCCTCTAGGTTAATTGGGGGCGATCGCTCTATCAAAGGCAATCGTACTGAAGTTTTCTTTGAGGTATCAAACAGCAGTTTTTTTTGCTTTATCTAACATAGTCATTAACAGCTTTTCACGCTCAAGAGCCGAACCGTCAAATCCTGTAACCTTTCCAAATGAGTCATCTACAATCTTTTTTTTCCCTTGATAGATATGGACATGGATGCCCATTTCCTGGGGTAACTGGCTAGTCCAGAGAACGCCTGGTGTCGATGACCATACCTTGATCTGACAGTCCTGGTAGTCTCTCAGGTCTAAAGTGCGATCGCTCTCAACAAAGTTTGGGTTTTTTGTGAGTTTGTTTGCTAATTCATTGAGGGGACTACTAACGATAGGTGTCTTTGACCAGTTAGAATCAACGCCGCAGTTGCCGCAAAAATGTTTTTTGTGTGGATTTCTAGCAAAGTCACCAAGGTCTAGATGTGGGTGCTGGCATCTGTTACAGTACAGTGTCCCCAGAGGCAGGTTGTTAATCAATGCTTCTAGATATGCTAGTGCTGAGGGTGGAGCAATGACAACTCTTTGTATATTTATCAGTGCATTACCAAATAATGGTGACGATTCACAGGACTTGATCACTACAGATGGAAAGTTACTATCTATACTCTTTTTGCCCTGGAACTGAGGTCTGACATGTACATGAATTAAAACGCCATTAATATCAGGTTCATCTGTAGTGTTGATTGCAGTTGGTAGTGCTGCCCAAATACCTATTCCTCCTGCATAATCATCTGGATTAATCACCAACGGATTTTTTGTGTAATGCATAGGCTGGGTGGAGTTTGAGCATCTTATACCCTCATCACCTTGAACTGCCTGTTGCAAATCAGCTTTGACTCCCCAGTGTACTTGATGGGTGCGACACCACCAGCGCTCTGCCCCATTACGAAACTTGCCACATGGAACTATATCACAGGGCAGGATTACGCCACTACCGCTATCTTCCTCTGGGAACTTTCCTATAACTCTTTCACTAAATGGCACGGCATTACCTAAAGTCCTGTCCTCCGCCCACACAACTGCAAACTCTTCAGTCATGTCATTGAGTGGCCTGGCTAGTTCTTGTTCTTCTACCCCCAATACCTTAATTATTTTATTTTCGCCCTTCTTCTTTTCAGGGCTATAACCCTCCTCAACTAGATGTAAATAAGTAATATTATTTTTAAGTACACGCTTGATACGCATATCCAACCCTTTGTTTAAAACAGTTTCCGTATATGAATCATGCCAGATTTTATTGGTGTTCTAGTTATAGCGATCGCCTCCTAGAACTATAGGCAAGTACTATACCCATAATAAAAGACTCTATCTCACGCCAAAGCGCAAAGACGTTCAGAAAAACTCTGCGTCTTTGCGCTTCTTTGTTAAATTGTTATCTTGCCCTATGATGCTACTTGAGCAGCAGTCCGAGTCCGTCGTCTTCTGCCGTCGGCAACTTTTACAGGTGGCTCATCAGGGATTTGCATCAACAAAGTCACAGATGGCTGACATTGCAATTCCCGACGGATAGAACGTTGCAATTCTCGTTCTAAAGTTCCTTGCAATCCACCCCAATCTATATCTGCTGCTTCACCTTGCTCAGGAGCAAATTCTGTCCAGCGCACAGTGAGGATTTCTTCAATGCGTTGTTTTACCCAGGTTTGTAACAGCGATCGCTCTACACTTGTAACTACACCCCGGAGGTGAGTTTCTGGTTTGGCTAACAGTTTACCATTCCAATCAATGGCAGCTGCAATGGTAATAATGCCTTCTGAAGCCATACGTTGCCGTTCTTGTAAAACTTTGGAACTTACCATACCCGAACTGGTAGTATCCACCAATTCAATACCAGATGGCACTTTCCCAGCGACGCGAATGGCATCTTCAGTCAGTTCGACAATATCACCATTCTGGATAATAATCATATTTTCTGCGGGAATGCCCATACTCTGAGCTGTTTCTGCGTGCTTCACTAGCATCCGATGTTCGCCGTGAAATGGCACAAAGAATTTGGGTCGAGTTAAGGCAATCATCAACTTTTGTTCTTCCTGACAGCCGTGACCGGAGACGTGAATCCCTTTATCCCGTCCATAGACCACTTTTGCACCTTGAATCATTAATTTATCAATGGTGTTGACTACAGCGATCGTATTTCCGGGAATTGGGTTAGCAGAGAATACTACCGTATCTCCTTCGCGGATTTTAATGTGAGGATGTTCTTTGTTGGCGATGCGGGTCATTGCCGCCATCGTTTCACCCTGAGAACCTGTAGTTAAAATTAGTACTCTTTCATCAGGTAGATTGCGGACTGCGTGCAATGGTTGCAGCAGATTATCTTCACACTTGATGTAACCTAAATTACGGGCATGAGCAATCAAGTTGAGCATGGAACGCCCCACAATCGTCACTACACGGTTTTGCTTTTTGGCGATATCCAAAATCATATTGATGCGATGGACGCTAGAAGCAAAGGTTGTGACGAATAATCGTCCAGTGGCTTGACTAAATACTCTCTCCAGATTGGGATAAACTGAACGTTCTGAAGGTGTAAATCCTGGTATTTCGGCGTTAGTGGAATCACTTAGCAGGCAAAGAACCCCTTTTTCCCCATGTTCTGCTAGACGTTGCAAATCAAACTTTTCCCCATCTACTGGGGTATGATCGATTTTGAAATCCCCTGTGTGAATGACTACACCAAGGGGAGTATGAATGGCAACAGTGAAACTATCAGCGATAGAGTGGGTATTGCGGATATATTCCACTAAAAAGTTTTTGCCAATTCGCACTACATCTCGTGGTAGAACAGTTCTAATTTCTGTGCGATCGCGGACTCCTGCTTCTTCCAATTTACCCTCTAGCATTGCCATTGCTAGCCTTGGTCCATAAATCACCGGGATATCAAATTGCTTGAGATGAAAAGCAATCCCGCCGATATGGTCTTCATGACCGTGAGTCACGATCATCCCTTTTATTTTGTGGCGATTTTCCCGCAGATAGGTCGTATCTGGTAAAACAATATTTACTCCATGCATCGCCTCTGTGGGAAAAGCCAATCCCGCATCTAACAGGATAATTTCATCGTCATACTCAAAAAGACAGGTATTTTTCCCAATTTCATGCAAACCGCCCAAAGGAATAATTTTCAAGGCGGAATTATTAGCTTCGTTTTTAGCCATTTTCTCCTGAGATTGTTACTTGTAGTTAATCAAGTTGATAGTTAACGAACTTGTATTTAAGACAACATCATCTGCCTCTTAAGTCAGTCTGAAAGCAATCAAGTTTTAATTGAAATTTTCAATTTTTTATTCAATAAAATCGACTATAAACTGAAGAATTCATAGTATATCTATCAGTCTTAGCACAGGTTTTTAAATTGCAACTTATGAACAATTATGGTCATTGTTTATATGTATCTTTATAAAGCAACGGATTACCAACTCTTAACCAGATGTTGGCTAGATTAAACTAAGTTGTTTCAGAACCGCTTCTAACTTTTGACTTACTTCTAAATCAGCTTCACATAGCGGTGGACGAGTTGAACCAACCTTCCAACCTTGAAGTTCGAGTGCTTTTTTCACTGGAATGGGATTTGAAGTGAGAAATAAAGCCTTAAATAACGGGAAGAGTTGGAGATGAATCTGGCTGGCTATCTCAATTTTACCCGCACGAAAAGCTTGGATCATCTGCTGTAGTTGGTTTCCTACCAGGTGAGAAGCCACACTTACCACGCCCTTTGCGCCGATCGCTAACAAGGGCAAAGTCATGTAATCATCACCAGAATAGATGTGGAATTCTTTTGGTGTCAAGCGGCGAATTTCGCTTGCTTGATCTATACTACCAGTGGATTCTTTAATCCCGATAATATTACTAACCTTAGCTAACCGGGCAACTGTTTCTGGCTGAAGGTTTTGTCCGGTACGACCTGGGACATTATATAACAACAATGGTAAGTCGGGACAGGCTTGTGCTATTGCCTGAAAGTGCGCCTCCAATCCCGCTTGTGGCGGTTTGTTGTAATAAGGAACAACTTGTAAGGAACCATGTACTCCTATCTTAGACGCTTTTTGAGTTGCAGCGATCGCTTCTTTGGTGGAATTTGAACCACAACCTGCGATTACCTTGGCTTTTCCTGCCACGGATTTCAATACTTCGACAAACAACTGGTATTCCTCATCCCAACTCAGGGTAGGCGATTCTCCTGTTGTGCCACACACCACCAATGTATCTGTACCGTTGTTAGCTAGATGCGCTGCCAGTTCTGCCGCTACACCATAATCTACACTACCGTCTGCTTTAAACGGCGTAATCATAGCGGTTAAAACATTGCCAAAATCTCCCACCCTGTTTTCACTCCTGATTACCCATGTTTTTATATCTTGGTGGTTTTCTATTGTGATAAGCTATCTTGCAAATTGCTTTCAAGTGTCATTTGCCTTTTGTCACTTACCAATGACTAATGACTAATAGCTAATGGTTTAAGTAGATTTTTCTCTACTAGTAACTCGGCGATTTGTATTGCATTTAATGCTGCACCTTTGCGAATTTGGTCGCCGCACAACCATAATTCTAAGCCACAGGGATGAGAAATATCCTGGCGAATTCTTCCCACTAAGACTTCATCTTTACCAGTTGCTTCAATTGGCATCGGAAAATGATTAGTTTTCCAATCTTCTACCAATTTCACTCCAGGGGAGGAATTTAGAATTTCTCTGGCTTCCTCTGCACTAAAGGGAGTCTCAAATTCTAAATTAATGGCTTCTGAATGGGCGCGGAGTACGGGAACCCGTATACAGGTTGCAGTAATTCTGATTTGCTGCGTCCCAAATATTTTTCGGGTTTCGTTGACCATTTTCATTTCTTCCTCACAATACCCCAAATCGTTTAATGGTGAGTTATGCGGGAATAAATTAAATGCCAGAGGGTAAGGCAATACCTCAGCAACTGGCGGCTGTCCTTGTAGTATAGCGCTTGTTTGGGTTTTGACTTCTGCCATTGCTCTAGCACCAGCGCCACTAGCAGATTGGTAGGTTGAAGCCACAATGCGTTGCACTGGTTTAACTTTATGCAATGGCCATACTGCCACAGCCATTAAAATTGTTGTGCAGTTGGGGTTAGCAATAATCCCTTGGTGATTAGCTGCGGCTTGGGGATTAACCTCTGGCACTATTAAGGGAACTTCGGGGTTCATCCGAAAGGCGCTGGAGTTGTCAATTACCAGTGCGCCCTTTTCTACGGCAGTTGGTGCCCAAGTTTTAGATGTGGAACCACCTGCACTAGCTAGTACTATATCGACATTTTCAAAGGCGCGATCGCTGACTGGCTCTACTGGGATATTTTCACCTTTAAACTGAAGCGATCGCCCCACACTCCGCTCTGATGCCAATAATTTCAAGTTAGCAATGGGGAAATTACGGCTTTCTAATAACTCCAGCAACTCTGTGCCAACAGCACCAGTCGCTCCCAAAATAGCTAAACGATAGGATTTCGACAAACTTGCTTCCTCCTTTAAGAAACTTACTCTGCAATTTTTTGGAATAATTGACAATTTGTTTATATTTAAATAGCGATCGCAGTCTTAAAAAAATTGGATAATAGATTTAGATTTTCTCTAAATTTAGTTTATCTTCTTACAGATTTAATAAATAATTTATTTGCTTGGTTATTTAAATTAAGTGAATTAATGTTGCATTTGACAACAACAACTGCCATCCGATTTATTTCATTTACATTTATCTAAACTAGATTATTGTATTATACAACAAAGCAAAAGCTAAATTTACCAGAAAACTTCTAGATATACTAGATATATCTGCACTTAGGTGTTTTATCTGCTACAAGGTGAGTTGCCAAGGATGATGAATGTATTATGATGCAAATGTTATAAAATCGGCAAACCATTAAAAAATAAATCTATGCTAGCTAGGCAGCAGATTTACTCTTTTACCACAAGATAGGTAAACTCAGTGCTATAACTTTGAGGTACTAAGCTAGTGGCTGAAAACCAGGATATCACGGTGTTAGCCCACCGAATCATTAATTCCTGACTTTGCTTTCCAGTACTAAATTCAGACTCACTGAAGATTATGGACTGGAGATAGGGATAAAAATCTTCCAAATTCGCAATGATTCAGCAATTATTACAAATATTAGGCAAAAAACCCCAGAAGCTCTTAGCTCTGGGTGTGTCAATAATTGTTATGAGGGTAAATTGTCAAGTCCTTGGTCATTGGCAGTAAACTGGATCTCTGTGCCAGGACACACCATCCATCCTTGGATGTCATGAAGCCTTGTGACAACCTCCCATCCTCCCTAAGAGACATCAAGCCATAAACGCGAACAATTATTGCGTCTTGTGTGTACTAGGAGATTAAAATACCAGAAAACTAGAGACGAAGCATGAAAGTTACCCAGGAAAAACTTCCCGCCAGCCAAATTGGCCTGGAAATAGAGATTACGCCGGAAATTACCAAACAAACTTACGAACAGGTCATTAAAAACTTAGCGAGTACTGCCAATATTCCTGGGTTTCGTAAAGGCAAGGTACCTCGGCCGATATTGCTACAACGGCTGGGTACGACTCGTATCAAGGCAGCAGCACTGGAAGAAATAATTCAAGACGGCATTGAGCAAGCAGTTAAACAAGAAGCTATCCCGGCAATAGGTCAGCCGCAATTGCGCTCCTCTTTTGAGGATTTGATTCAGAATTATGAACCTGGAAAACCCCTGACAATTTCGGCTGCTGTTGATGTAGAACCAGAAGTAAATCTAGTGCAGTACACTGATTTGCTTTTCCAAGCTGAAGAAGTCAAGTACGATCCAGAACAAGTGGACAGTAGCCTCGACAAGGAACGTCAAGAATTAGCGACATTGATTCCTGTGGAAGGACGTGCAGCCCAAATCGGCGATATTGCCGTAGTCGATTTTAAAGGTTCATTCGCCAGAGTTGAGGGTGAAGACGAAACGGCTGAACTAGAACCGATTCCTGGAGCCGAAGCGACTGATTTTCAAGTTGAGTTGCAGGAAGATAAGTTTATTCCAGGCTTTATTGCTGGAATAATAGGGATGAATCCTGAAGAAACCAAAGAAATTGCAGCGCAGTTTCCAGATCCCTATGCTAATGAAGATTTAGCTGGAAAAGCGGCAACTTTCACCGTGACGCTCAAAGAATTGAAGGAAAAGGAACTACCAGAAATTAATGACGATTTCGCCCAAGAAATCAGCGATTTTGAAACCTTAGAGGAATTACGCGCTTCTTTGGTAGAGCGATATCAAAAAGAGGCAGACGATAAAACAAAAGCAAATAAGCAGGAAGCGTTGTTAACGGAACTGCTTAAGCATGTAGAAGTTGACTTACCACTAACCTTGGTTGAGCAAGAAGTGGATGCAATGCTAACCCAAACAGCAATGCGGCTGTCTCAGCAGGGATTGGATGTAAGGAAGTTGTTTACTCAAGATATTATTCCGCAATTGCGGGAGCGATCGCGTACTGAAGCCATTGAACGCATCAAACGTTCCTTGTCTTTGCGGGAAGTTGGTAAACGCGAATCCATCGAGGTAACACCAGAAGAAATCGCAGCCAGAGTCAAAGAACTTTTGGAACAATACTCAGAGGAGCAGGACGTTGATGAAGATAGATTACGCTCAATCGTGGAAAACGAACTACTAACCGAAAAAACCATTGATTGGCTCTTAGAACATTCATCAGTTGAACTTGTACCCGAAGGTTCCTTGAGTCCCGCCGAGGAAGAGGAAGCCGCAGAATCTGATGCTGATGTACCTCAGACAGAGGAAGAAAGCAGCGAACCTTCTACAACAGAAGTCACAGAAGGATAATAAAAAATCCCAAAGCCATAAGTTCACCAGTCCTGAGTTAAAGTACTGGTGAAATGGGTAAGGTAAGGGAGCAGGGACAAAAATAACCAATCCTCAATACCCACTGAGATAAAGTCAAAATAATTTAAATAATGTAATGAATTTTTGGCAATTTGTGACACATGTTATGGACTGAGCTTGATACTGTGTTACACGAGAGGAAGTTATATGAGGCATAATGGTTAACACGTAGCTATAAAAATCCTATTCGTTGAAAAGGCAGCAATTGCTGCTGAAACATCTGTCCTAAATTATCGTCAAAGAAAGCCTGTATGTTTGTATCGCAGTCGGGAAACTACCCCATCAGCAATCAAAGTCGGATAAACATTAACTCCCAGTTGAGCAGCCCTAGCAACATCGTGCCGATGGTGGTAGAACAATCTGGTATGGGAGAAAGGGCTTTCGACATCTACTCCCGCCTGCTGCGAGAGCGGATTATCTTTTTGGGAACGCCAATAGACGATGCCGTAGCCAACTCAATTGTGGCTCAATTGTTATTCCTAGATTCCGAAGACTCAGAGAAAGACATCCAAATGTATGTTAATTCTCCTGGCGGCTCTGTCTACGCAGGGATGGCAATCTATGATACAATACAGCAAATTCGCCCTGATGTTGTTACCATCTGTTTTGGATTAGCCGCGAGTATGGGGGCATTTTTGTTAACAGCAGGGGCTGCCGGTAAGCGAATGTCTCTGCCCGACTCCCGGATTATGATTCACCAACCACTTGGTGGCGCTCAAGGTCAAGCCATTGACATTGAAATTCAAGCCAGAGAAATTCTTTATGTTAAGGCTAAGTTGAATCAGTTAATGGCTCATCATACTGGTCAACCCTTAGAAAGAATTGAAGCAGATACTGAGCGCGACTTTTTCATGTCGGCAGAAGAGGCAAAAAACTACGGTTTGATCGATCAGGTCATTTCCAGGCAAAATCTTCCCACAGCAGGGGAAAACGTCACCATTGTGAAATAAGAGGCTGGTATGTCTAAGTACGACTCCCATTTAAAATGTTCGTTTTGCGGCAAGTCTCAAGAGCAGGTGCGTAAATTAATCGCAGGGCCGGGAGTCTACATCTGCGATGAATGCGTTGACTTGTGTAATGAAATACTAGACGAAGAGTTACTCGATACCAGTGGTGCCGCAGCACAACCTGCACCAAGAGCAGAACCACCTCAAAAACGACGGACTCAATCTTCTAGTATTTCGTTTAATCAAATACCCAAGCCAAGAGAGATTAAAAAGTATCTAGACGAACACGTTATTGGTCAAGACGAAGCCAAAAAAGTGCTGTCAGTAGCCGTTTACAATCACTACAAGCGGTTAGCAGTTATTCAGTCTAAAGGCAATGGCAAGGGTGGGGCGGGGGGGGCGGATGATGCTGTAGAACTGCAAAAGTCCAACATTTTGTTAATTGGCCCGACTGGTTGCGGCAAAACTCTTTTAGCACAAACCCTAGCGAAAATCCTGGATGTTCCCTTTGCCGTCGCTGATGCTACGACGCTAACGGAAGCAGGGTATGTGGGAGAAGATGTGGAAAATATCTTGCTGCGACTGTTGCAAGTGGCAGATTTGGATATAGAAGAAGCGCAACGAGGAATTATTTATATTGATGAAATTGACAAAATTGCTCGCAAGAGTGAGAACCCGTCAATTACCCGCGATGTTTCTGGCGAAGGCGTGCAGCAAGCGTTGCTGAAAATGTTAGAGGGAACGATCGCCAATGTACCACCCCAAGGGGGGCGCAAGCATCCCTATCAAGACTGCATCCAGATTGATACAAGTAATATTTTGTTCGTCTGTGGTGGTGCTTTTGTAGGCTTAGAAAAGGTTGTGGATCAGAGAGTTGGCAAAAAAGCAATAGGCTTTGTGCAACCTGGAGAAGGCCAAACGAAAGAAAAACGGGCAGCAGATACTCTCCGCCATCTAGCGCCGGACGATTTAGTAAAATTTGGCATGATTCCTGAATTTATTGGGCGCGTGCCAATGGTAGCAGTAGTAGATCCGCTAGATGAAGAAGCGCTAATGGCGATTCTCACCCAACCACGCAGCGCCTTAGTCAAGCAGTACCAAAAACTGCTGAAAATGGATAATGTCCAGTTAGATTTTAAACCAGAAGCTTTACGAGCGATCGCTCAAGAAGCCTACCGCCGTAAAACTGGTGCTAGAGCGCTGCGGGGCATTATCGAAGAACTTATGCTGGATGTCATGTACGAGTTACCATCTCGTAAAGATGTGACACGTTGTACAGTAACACGGGAGATGGTCGAGAAGCGATCGACTGCCGAACTGATAATCCATCCATCTTCACTACCTAAGCCAGAATCTGCTTAATAGTCATTCGTCGTTGGTCATTGGTCAAAAACTAAGGAATAATAACCATGTACAAATGACTAATGACAACTGACAAAGGACAAATGACTAATGCCTTATATTAAAGTTCGTGGCGTTGAGCATTACTACGAATGGGTGAAAAAACCATCCGGTTCTTTGGTAAAACCAGTGATGGTTTTCATGCACGGTTGGGCTGGTTCGGCTAGGTATTGGCAAAATACCGCGAATGCTTTATCAGAGCAATTTGATTGTTTACTCTACGATTTGCGCGGATTTGGTCGTTCCGGTGGTAAGCCAACCATAGCTCAAGCAAGTGAAGCTGTTGCTGAGTCTGAGTCCCTGCAAGAAGAATCAGAGGCAATCAGAGAGTTAACTTATGAATTAGAAGAATACGCTGATGATTTGGCAGCTTTGTTAGATGGGTTGCATCTTCAGCGTCCCTATATTAATGCTCACTCAATGGGCGCTTCTGTTGCCACTTTATTTTTTAACCGCTATCCCGAACGAGTAGAACGAGGAATTTTAACTTGTAGCGGCATTTTCGAGTACGACGAAAAATCTTTTAGTGCCTTTCATAAATTCGGTGGCTATGTGGTGAAATTCCGTCCCAAGTGGTTAAGCAAAATTCCATTTGTTGACCGGATGTTTATGGCTAGATTTTTATATAGTTCAATACCACATTCTGAGCGTCAAGCTTTTTTAGAAGATTTTCTCGAAGCAGATTATGATGCGGCTTTAGGGACAATTTTTACTTCCGTTAGTAAGGCTCAATCTGAAGTGATGCCGCTTGAGTTTGCCAAGCTCACAGTGCCGACTCTGCTCGTGGCGGGGGAGTATGACAAAATTATTCCAGCCGAGATGGGGCGTAAAGCAGCTGCACTGAATGACAAAGTAGAATTTGTGATGATTCCTAACACAGCCCATTTCCCGATGTTAGAAGATGCTCCAACTTATATGCAACTAGTGCAAGAGTTTTTGCAAGTTTCCATACCAGAACCACAGGTGTGATGACTTAAACGAACCACAGAGACAAGGCAGCGCGGTCTTCTCCCTTGGCGCTAGCCTCTCCCTTTGGGAGAAGGGGAGACGCTAAGAGCGATAGCGCAGCGTTAGCGAGTCCGCGAGCGTCTGGGGGTTTCCCCCATGAGCGACTGCCGCGCAGAGAACGCAGAGACAGGAAAAATAGAGAGGGTTTTTGGGCTAGTTTTGGATATTTCTCTACTTGGAAGTTCTTGTTAATTTTTTTGTTAAGCGTTCATTGTTGATTGAGATAGTTAGTATCTGTTCTTGCATCAAAGTTAGTTGCAAGAAGTTATTGTTGGATAGCTTGCAAAAATTCGGCAACAGCGTCGTACTGGTCAGGATGCGCGATATATTTTAGCAACAAAGCTGGATCTAAATTCGGTAAGAAACCACTACGGTTTACTTCTTCATATTCGCCAACCGCGTTTAACCGGAATATCTTTATTTGGTCGGATTTCCAGAACCAAACTTCAGGCACTTTCTTGGGTTTGAATAACTCCTTACGGTTAATAGTGCCACTAGTAACAATGATTTCAATAACAATGTCTGGTGTTTCTTTGTTGCTGTCAATGCAGTAAGACTCATCGGGTGTGCCAGAAGCATAGCCAGGTTCTTCGAGAGTGAAGCCACCAAGACCGTAAAACCGGATGCCCAACTCTCTCATGTAAGCTTCTAGCAAGTAGCTGAGAGTTCTTTTTACGTACTCATGTTTTTCACCAATGGGCGACATAATTTCTAATATTCCTGACAAATAAGAGAGTCGGACATTGCGGTTGTCCTTTAACTGTGCCTCTATACCTTTGAATTCCTCCCACGAAACATTAGCTACGGTTACAAGTTTCTCTTGTATGGGATGGTCTAGAAGTGGAATACTCATATCGCCTCTCAATAGTTGCTTTGATTGATCAGTAGGTGAATCGATATAGATGTTTTTACCCCTCTCTTAATTATCTTTGAATTAACTCAAACCTAATTCTCGTTTTAGCAAGTTAATCGAGTTAGTGCCGATATAATTTTCAACCTTAATCAGCTTTGGTGGACGAATAATATCTTCATCAGATGCTTGTACGGCTGCTTGCACTGCCGCAAAACTGGCTTGGTCGCTGATGATGACCTCAGCCCGTTTAACCATTGCCTGAAGTTTATAAGCATCTTTTGGTTGCGAAGTCATTACCAGTAGTTCATCTCCCCGCAGACCGTGGAGGATGACTTCTGCTGCTCGTGCAATCCCGGAACTGAGGCTAACTATGCCTACACAATTTTCTTTTGGTAGGGTTTTCAAGAGGCTGAGTTCTTTGCTGTAGTCGTAGATATCCAGAGGAATTACCCGTGCAGCTTTCGGGGCTGCGATCGCTTCCACGTTACTGATAAAATACCGACTTGTGACTACTGTCGCAGAGGTAGTTTTATCTAACACAGCTGTTAATTCTTCCATTGCTACCAACTGGATTGGGATTTTTAGCGATCGCTCTAATTCATAGACCATCAATTCACCAGCACCCATGTCATAGGATGGCACTGCAACCAGTACCCGCGCACTACAACGCAAGCGCCAGTCAATTTCTGCTAAAAATAGCTCTCTGGCTTGATTGAGCGAACATCCTTGGGTAAGCAGATCGTCAAGTGCTTTCTGGACAACTTGATATGTATCAGGATTTTGTTTGAGAATTGGTGATTGCAGCCTGCTACCGCCCTCATGACCTTGGGGACGAACATAAATTCCTGAACCAGCCATACTTTCAACAAATCCGTCTTCTTCTAGTTGACGGTAAACTTTGCTAATGGTATTACGGTGTAATCCAGTTTGCATTGCCAGCGCCCGTGTGCTTGGCAATTTGTAAGCAGGAGGATATTGCCGGGAAGCGATCGCAAATCGGATTTGATTAAACAGCTGGGTTGATGCGGGAATTTCGCTGTCTGGCTGAATACGGAATTGAATCATCACCAAACCTCCTGAATACTAAGTGCTGAGTTCTGTTAGCGGTAGCGGGGCTTTTAGCCCGTGCTGAGGTTTGAGTATTAAGTATTGCTTTTCTACTCAGCACTCTTTTTGTGTCCAGATGCATTTGCTACATATCAAATATTCTATTTACATACGAAGTTTTTCTGGTAGACATTTCTATTGATAATTTAATTACAAAAAACCTGGGCATACTGGCATAGTTATATCAAATAAACACACGGCCGATCGCACAGCACTGGTAAAAATTATTATGACAGAGCAAGCAATAATTACCACAACGGTTAATCTTTTGCAAGATAATATTCAAGTGTCTGCTTATTTGGCAGAACCAAAAGAACCTGGATCTTACCCAGGAGTCGTGGTATTACAAGAGATTTTTGGTGTCAACGTTCACATTCGGGATGTTACAGAACGAATTGCCAAACTTGGGTATGTAGCGATCGCACCTGCACTTTTTCAACGCACTGCTCCTGGCTTTGAAACCGGATACACACCCGAAGATATTGAAAGGGGCAGAGGTTACGCTATGCAAACTCAAGCATCGGAGTTATCGAGCGATATTCAACTAGCAATTGACTACCTCAAAAATCTCCCCCAAGTCAAAAAAGATAGCTTTGGCTGTATTGGCTTCTGCTTTGGCGGTCATGTCGCATATATTGCAGCCACCTTACCAGATATTAAAGCTACGGCTTCCTTCTACGGTGCTGGAATTACTACGCGCACACCAGGAGGTGGCGCTCCCACTGTCAGCCGCACCAGAGAAATTCCAGGGACTGTCTATGCCTTCTTTGGTAAAGAAGATGCTAGCATTCCACCTGAACAAGTAGATGAGATTGAAAAAGAGTTAGAAAAATATAAAATTCCTCATCGTGTGTTTCGCTACGATGGAGCTGATCACGGATTTTTCTGTGACCTTCGTGCCAGTTATAATCCTAAAGCGGCAGCAGATGCTTGGGAGCAGGTAAAACAACTTTTTGGTCAACTGAACTAAAAACCATCCACCCAAGTCCGTCACTGGTCATTAGTCATTGGTCATTTGTTATTTGCAAAGGACAACTGACAAATGAGAAATGACAATCTAAACTTCAATGGCATTAGCTCAAATAAAAATTAATCTTCAAAAGTCATGAATTCCGAATCGAAACTTTCTCAAACAGCCAATTCGTCATTTACAATGGACGATTTTGCCAAAGCACTAGAAAAACACGACTACCAGTTTCAAAAGGGACAGGTTGTACATGGCAAAGTGTTCCAACTTGACCATGATGGAGCTTATGTTGATATTGGTGGTAAGTCGTCAGCTTTTCTGCCGCGCGATGAGGCTTCTTTGAGAGCAGTTACCGATTTATCGGAGGTGCTGCCATTGCAAGAGGAAATGCAGTTTTTGATTATTCGAGATCAGGATGCAGAAGGTCAAGTCACCCTTTCTCGCAAGCAGTTAGAAATTCAGCACATCTGGGAACGATTGGCCGAAATGCAGGAAAATGCTCAGACTGTGCAAGTACGGGTTATGGGTGTGAATAAAGGTGGTGTTACCGTTGATATTCTTTCTTTGCGGGGGTTTATTCCGCGATCGCACTTGGCAGAGCGTGATAACTTAGAAGCACTCAAAGGTCAAAATCTGACTGTGGGCTTTTTGGAAATTAATCGTAACACCAACAAACTCATCCTTTCTCAACGTTTAGCAACTCGTTCTAGCAACTTCAGCTTATTAGAACTAGGTCAACTAGTGGAAGGCAAAGTTACTGGCATCAAACCTTTTGGTGTGTTTGTTGATTTAAATGGTATGGGGGCTTTGCTTCATATTAAGCAGGTAAGCCAAAAATTCATTGATTCTTTGGAAAAGGTATTTAAAGTTGGTCAGCCAATTAAAGCTGTAATTATTGACTTGGATGAGGGTAAGGGGCGGGTTGCTCTTTCTACCAGAGTTTTGGAAAACTTCCCTGGCGAAGTGCTAGAAAATATGGATGAGGTGATGGCTTCAGCTGAGGCGCGTGCTAATAGGGCTAATAATAAAGCTTCTGAATAGTTTTGAAGTGGACTGTTTGCATAAAGTATAATAATGCGTCACTGATAGCGCCCAAAAATTGATCGATAATCCAAATTGTGGGTTATTTTATTAATTCCCCTGTATCTACAAAGATATGGGGGATTTTAAATTGGGAAAACTTTTACTTTTCTTTATCTTTATCTAATGCTTCCTGGATTGCACGACGGCAAAATTCTGGAGGATCGTCTTTGGTAGATAGTTCTTCCTTCATCGTTTTGGTAATGCGTAGGTTAATCCTTTCTGTTAATGATTCTTCTCTATTTGATTTAATTGGTTGTAAATTTTGTGGGTTCCCTTTAGGATTAGGCATTATTGATAAATATAAATAAGGCTTGATTTACTTGGTGCCAAAACAATAAATTGTTTTTAGCGGTTGCAACAACTTGCCGGAAGTACAACCACTAATATCCAATTTCAAAAAATGGACACTACTATTTTATGTTCACGCGTTCCGAACTTGAAATCAAGACGATAAAAGAATTACGCGATTTGTGTCGTAGATACGGCATCAAACCAACTGGGAATGCAGGATACAAAACCTCGTACATCGTAACTCTGATGGCATTTCCACTTTTAGCGCTGCAACAAATGAAGCAAGGTAAAGGGTTAAAATCCCCTAACTTTAATGCTATCCAAGTAATCAGTTCTGCGATTGAGGAGATGAACTCACCCACAGACGAGCAAGCAGCACTGATTCGCATAACTTTAGAGGGCAGAAAAATGAGCTATCCTGACCGATACCAGCAAGAAAATCTGCTGAACTTGCACAAGGCTAAGATGTCGCTTGAACAAGCTATCGACCTCTTGAGCCAGTAAAACTAATCCTATTTCCCTATCCCCTGCATCTACAAGGATGTGGGGGATCATTTTGAGAGTATTAAGATAAATAAGGTGTGACCTATTGGCTTAGTTGGCGTGAGGATATTTTGAGCATGGTAACAAAGTATAAAAATATGCTCATATCTCTGTTTAAGTATTGCTCAAGGGATTTTGAGCATATATCAAGAATTTCAAGAATTTCAAGAACTATAAACGCTGAAAGTATTCAATTTAGGTATTTATTTATATGTTTCTAGTAACTGGAGCAACGGGAGGAATTGGTCGCAGAGTTGTGCGACTCCTCCGACAACGAGAACAGTCTGTACGGGCATTTGTCCGCCTTACCTCGCGCTACAGCGAGTTAGAACACCGGGGTGCAGAAATCTTTATCGGTGATTTGCTGCACGAAAAAGATATTCAAAAAGCTACTCAAGGTGTGAAGTATATTATCAGCGCCCACGGTTCTGATAGCGATGCTCTATCCTTAGATTACCGCGCCAATATTGAACTGATTGACCAAGCAAAATCCAATGGCGTAGAGCATTTTGTCTTCATTTCTGTACTAGGAGCCGATCGCGGTTATGAAGACGCTCCCGTGTTCAAAGCCAAACGAGCAGTAGAGCGATATTTAGAAGCTAGTGGCTTGAATTACACAATTTTACGCCCATCTGGATTAGCATCTAACTTGCTGCCACTGGTAGAACGATTTCGGGAAACGGGATTGTATCTGCTAATTGGCGATCGCAAAAACCGTACCTCAATTGTCAGCACCGATGATTTGGCAAGGATAGTAGTCGATTCTGTGACAGTCGCAGGCGCTCGTAACCAGATTTTACCAGTGGGAGGCCCGGAAATTTTATTACGAGAAGATATTCCCCGGATTTTTGGTCGGATTTTCGTCAAAGAGCCAGTAATAATTAACTCACCACTATTCTTAATTGATGGGTTACAAGGTGCATTGGGTTTATTTAATCCCCAAATCCAAAAAGCTTTGGGAACTTATCGCACATTGCTAGCAAATGAATTTTTCTGTACAAAAGATGAAATTGCCAATTTAGAGGCGATTTTTAACTTCCAATTAGAGACATTAGACAACTTTTTGCGGCGCTATCTAGCAGTTTGAATTAAACACAAGTCATTAGTCATTAGTGAATAACCAAGGACAAATGACTAATGACAAATAACAAAGGAAAAAATATATGGTAAATGCTGCTCAAGCACGACAGACAAAAGAGCGATTCGCCCAACCAGAGGAACAACTCACTTATGAGTTGGGGAAGGCGGTACAGGAATTGCCACCCCTATACACGAGATTATTAGCTGGAACGATGAGCATCATCGTCTTTGGAGCGATCGCTTGGGCGTACTTCTCGCAAATCGATGAAGTCGCAACAGCACCAGGGGAATTAATTGCTTCCACACAGGTAAGACCAGTGACATCCTTGGGTGGGGGGTCAATTGTCGCTGTGAAAGTGCAAGAAGGCGATCGCGTTACTAAAGGTCAAATTCTGATTCAAAAAGACCCAGACTTGCAGAAAAGCGACGTTTCCCGCCTAGCCAAATCCACAAGATTGATTCAAGACGATTTGCAACGTTTGGATGCAGAACGCACTGGAGGCAAAACTACTGGGACGAAACTGCAAGATGAACTTTTAAACTCCCGCCTGCAAGACTACCAAGCGCGTCAAGCAGGGGCGGAAGCAGAAGCAAATCGCCAAATAGCACTCATCGATCAAGCAAAAGTTCGCCTGACTCGATTGCAAGACAACTTAGTTAATGCCAAAAGCAGCGTTGGCAATGCTCAAACCAACCTGGCCAACGCAGATAGCATTCGGATTAGAATTGAAAGTAATTTGGCACTTGCACAAGAAAGGGAAAAAAGCCTACGCACTCTAATTACTCCTGGCGCTGTACCTCGTGTGGATTACTTGGATGCCCAAGAAAAATTAACTCGTGCAAAGACAGAAATCACCAGAGCGCAAGATGATGTCACCAATGGCCAGAATAAAATAACAGAGGCTAAAGATAAAGTCACATCATTAGAAAAAGATATTGCTGCCCAAGCTCAAGAAATTCGCCAAGCACAACAAGCTTACAACGCTGCACGCAGTCAGGCTCAACGTGTATCATCAGAACGCCAAAGTGAAATTTTAACCCAGTTCAACAAGCGTAAAGAAGAACTGACAACTGTTCAAGGTCAATTAGAACAGGCGAGAAAGCAGCAAGCTTTAGAAACCATTGAAGCTCCCGTTGCTGGTACGATTTACCGAGTCAAAGCCACCAAGGGGCCAGTCCAATCTGGTGAAGAATTGGTATCAATTTTGCCAGAAGGGGAAGAAATGCTTCTAGAGGTGAAAGTTCTCAACCGCGATATTGGGTTTATTCGTCAAGGAATGAAGGCAAAAGTAAAAATGGCGACTTTCCCC
Source organism: Nostoc sp. 'Peltigera membranacea cyanobiont' 232 (assembly GCF_002245985.1). Classification (NCBI taxonomy): domain Bacteria; kingdom Bacillati; phylum Cyanobacteriota; class Cyanophyceae; order Nostocales; family Nostocaceae; genus Nostoc; species Nostoc sp. 'Peltigera membranacea cyanobiont' 232. The sequence goes on along the minus strand of NZ_NOLK01000012.1, from coordinate 18,941 downwards.
TTCCAGGAATTTGGGATTGTGGATGGCGAAGTTATGCAAATCAGTCCGAATGCAATTGTTGATAAAGAATTGGGCTTAGTTTTTCCTACAAGAATTAAGCTAAATAAACATTCAGTGAATGTGCGTGGTCAAGAGGTAGAATTTACACCAGGGATGTCTGCTACAGGTGAAATTGTCACTCGTAAAAAGTCAATTTTGACATTCATTACTGAGCCTGTGACACGGCGGTTCAACGAGGCTTTTTCAGTTAGGTAAATTTGTAGTGTCTGCTGTTTTTATAGCTATTTCAAAAGCTATGCCTGGGTTGATCATTTGCTAAATTCAGGCATTCTTTTACGATAGACGAGCGATCGCTAGTTTTTTTTAACGAACCGCATACCCCTGCGGGGAAGTAAGCTACGCGCAGCGTCTCGTTAGAGAAGGACGCAAAGGTAAGAAAAGAGAGATATTATACTATTTTTAGTTAATAGGTAAATCGCGGAGAAAGTAAAAGCGATCGCTATTCCAATTACTACCTTTTATTCGTCCTAAATAGCCTGTTAAAGGTGAAGAAAGTTCTATAAGAATTTCGTGCATTTCTATTGTTTTTATTGGCTGTGGTGGATATGAACCGAAATATGCACCATGTAGAGATTCAACACCAGCAGATTCTATCCCCGAATTTTGTAGATAATTTTTCACAAGCTGGATAATGTGCGATCGCAACCTTATAGATTGTTCAACTTTATCAATATAAGTATTAATTTTATCTTCAGCTAAACCAAAGGGAGCTTGTTGCAAACACTGTTTTAGTTCTAATAAGTTGATAGAATTTTTGTAGTGTGCTTGCAGTTCAACTAGTTTTTGCAGTGTTTCAGGGCTAATAACATTCATTTGATTTTCGGTAGCTGTTCTTGATGCGTAAAAATTTAATTCTCCGGCGGCTACAATTAATTTAATAGAATTGTCATACTGAAATTTACCAAGATGGTTCATACCTATTTTTAGTAACTGTGCAGGTGTACCATCAGGAACTTTCTCAGTTTTAGTTGCTTTGCACTCTCCTACTATTGGATAAGGTTGTTCAGCGTAAAAATCCATGCCTCCCGCGCCACCCGTCGCATCTGGATTCAAACCTGAACCTGTAAAGCCTAATTTTAGTAATCCTCTACGAACCAATTTTTCAAATGTATGTCCGTCGCTAGAGTTCCCAACTTCAGCAATTTTATGAATCCAAGGTAAGTCTAAATCTAATGGGTTTTTTGGTTTATCACTACTCCAACCCAAAAATGCTTTGATATCGTCGTCTAATTGTTTCGCTGCTGGTTGGCTAATGGTTAGGGATGCGATCGCACTCTGCAATTCTTCCAATTCAGGATGCAGTGAGGGTTCTAGCTTTTCTAATTGGCGTTTGCGTTGGGCGAAGATGCGATCGTTTATTACTGGGTTGACTTCAGAAACATTCAGAGGTTGCGGTAATGCAAGAAACTGGCTACTTGATTTTATCGGGACTTCAATTGATTTAGGCAAATGATATACTCGCAAATATGCCAAAAAAATATTTTGCCTTTGCTTTAGTATTTCCTTTAAAGCTTCTGTTGTCCAAATAGTTAGCTGTGATAAAGTAGCCAAAGTTCCAGCATTATTAATAATTTGACACAGTTCACACTTAGCCCAGGCTTTAAGTAAGACTGTTTCATAAGCTAAAAGGGGTAGTTTTAACTGTTCCTCATTTGAAAGTAAGCTCATTTGCTGAGGCTGTATTAAAACACCCTGACTATTTAGTTGTGCGAATATACTTTGGGCAATAGGTAAGAAATTTGAGCGATAGTACTGTTCAACTGGTAGTAAATTAATTGACGCATCTGCTGGACAAAGGGCAAATTCTCGCCCCGGAGTAATAAATTTATTAGGCATTACTGCAATTATTCTCCCTTGCAACAACGCCTCAATTTCTGGTGCTGGTAAACGTAAAGCTGTATTAATCATTATTCCTGGAATAAATCATCTGAACCAACATTTACTACATCTGCAACCTCTGTTAAGGTGATATTACCACTTTCATTTTCTTCATCAATTACATCTTCAGGAACTTGTCCTGATGGATCGCTGAGAATTTCACGGATAAGATAATTATCAATTGCTATCCGCTTTTTGCGAATAAAATCAATAATTTGATCTTCGCTTAACTCATCATTCTCACGACCTTTCATGACAAAATGTAATGCTAAAAGTGGTTTGATGTCTTCAGGTTTTAATAATACCCATTCACCACCTAATTCAGTTGATAAAAGCTCACTTAAATACTTTTGTGCTTTAGCGGCTCCTTTATTAATTTGCTTAGAACGAATTAAGCACCCACGGGTTAAATCGAATTTTTTGTAGTCGATTAACCGTCTCAATGTAGCTTGGACGAATAATCCTCCAGACTCTTGCAGAACAGCTACGACAATTTTGACATCTTTACTGTTTTCCTTGCCAATAATTTTAAAGTCCAGATAGCCTCTATCAACAGCTTTTACTTGAACATCGACAACTTTTTCAATTTGTACATTCTCTATAGTTTCACCAATGACTACACTAAATCCTAATCGGAGTGCTTGAGCAAGAGTTGCTTTATCCTCCATGTAATCTTGTATGGTAGTTTCTAAAGCCGATATTTGTTGATTATAAACAAGTTCTACAGGGTGTATCTCTATTCCTCCGTTACCACCAGGAACTTTAAAATTGTCAGCACACCATTTCAAAACTTTTCTAACTATTGGTCTTTCTTTACCTAATGCTCTTAGCTTTTGTTCATCAAATGGGTAAAGTGTATGAGGAGGTGTTAAACCATTTTCTTCATAAAACTCTTCAAGCCATCGAGAAACTAAATTAATAACATCATCAGAATTGAGATACTTTAGCTCAATAACTTGCTCTCCAATCCTATCTACAACTGAATCAGCATTTCCTAATCTTTTGACTTCATTAATCCACTGATCAGGAAAGATAGAAGTTAGTAAAACGCCACGCTTAATTTTGTCGCATAAGTCTTTAGCAAAAATGGCAGTTACTTGTCGTCCAGTATACCCGATTTCATTACAGTGGTCAGTTTCCATTTCATCAAAACAAACTACTATTGGTTTGTAATCACCAATTAAGTTGATAATTTGCCGTGCTGTAGTGAAAGATTCAGCCTCTTTATCATCTGCACTCACATTAGCTAAACCCATTGCATCCGCTTTGGACTGTGGTAGGCTTTTACCAGCAAGCCAGCTAATTGCAAAGATTTCATAAGCTGGATCGGGAGATAGTGTCCATAAAATTGCTGTGATAATATCAGGATTTTCTAGATCACGCTTGATACCAAGTACCTTATCTCGTAAAACTTCAACCACCTTTGGATTTTTGACTAATGCCCCAGGAAATTGATTTATTAGCTGTTGAGGTGTATAGTTTTTGTTGAAAGCTTCATTAATTAAAGCTGTTGCTAAGTACTGCCATTGACTAACACCTTGACTACCTATTTGTTTAAGGCTATTGGCTAGAGTAGTTAAGAATTCTGCTTTAATACGGTTTAGGTTACTGCACTGACTCATGTAAACAAATAAAGCACTACCATCAACTTGCAATTGATGGCGGATTCTGCTGATAACATGACTTTTTCCTAAACCTCTTTCTGCTGTAATTGTAATACCAACTACTTTCCTTTGTCCGCTACGAACTTTTTCAACTGCGTCATAGATAGCATCAGAAGCATGAGAATTTAAAGATGGTACATCAGGAAACCCTTGTCCCCAAACATTCTGATCTCTAACTACTAAGCGTCCCTGAAATGGGTTGTTTTTGCTGATAACATTAATTAGATCGCTAGACATAGATTTAAACTAATTGTGTATGAGGGCTAGGAGAGAATTATCAAAAATTACAAAAATTGGTGGATTAGTTTAAACGTTTAGCATAGCAACGCAATCCACTGACTTCAGTCGTTACCGAATCTTCTAGTTTTCCTGGGTCATTGTCTGGTAAACTTCCACCTTGAAGTTGCAAAATATCCTTCTCCTGCATTTCCAACAGCCATTCATTGAAATCTTCACGAGTGATCTGATCGCCTATTTCTCTCCTAATCCGATAAATTGGCACTAGATCATCTAAGTTGTAGTTGTAGTTCAGCTTGTCGTAGACTTCCAACGCCACAGATTTAAATTCGTCGTAAGATGCGATCGCACCCTTCCCATTAACTGGTACATCTGCACTAACTACCGCAACATCAATCTGACTAATCCACTTCACCAGCGCATTCGCCGCCCAAGTTCCGACAATCGTCCCTTCAAACTTAAACTCGCCACTTCTCAAACCATCACGCAATACCTCTAAACCCTTGCCAGATGTCAGAGAATATCCCTTTTTGGAGATTGCGATCGCACCCTCTTTCTGTAATTCCTCGAATACACTCTGATAATCTGCTACCTTCTGGCTTTTGGATACAATTCGCTTAGTCAGTTGACCCTTCTTAACTTCCTGATGCGTTCCTCCCAAATCCCATAAAGCCAAAAGGAGACGAGTGCTAATTTGGGCTGTATTTTTTGATGTCATATTGAGTGTATTTTTTGACAAATGTCAGCATAGTAACTGTATATTTTTAATTTATTTACTCAGAAAAAATAACCGAGAAATTGCTGAATATTTCGGCGTTTCAGCTAAATTTGGTTAATCAAAAATCAACAATATATTTCCTTCGGATGAATGCAGTTTCTCTCAAAGGCAGGATGGAAGACTTGAGAAAATCAACGATCATGACAGTTAAACGCTGTGGCTGGTGCAGTTACAAATCAAGGGGTACATGTTTTTCCGATCTAGGCGAAATAACAGGAATTGCAACTTGGTTTTTGCAACAGCATGGCTCTTAGCAAATAAAGGTGATAACGAAATCCGATGAATACAATATATAAAGAACGTAAAATAGTTTCGCGTCTATTCGCAGTGCTGCTTTCAGCATTGCTAATGGTACCCTTGCTGAGTAGCTGCGGAGGCGGTTCCCAAAAAGCCTCAGTTCCACCACCTGTTGATGATAGTGTTGGTAGAACAGTGAGCGATCGCAACACAAACCAACCTGAAGCTAAGAAGGGATTGGGTACAGGGCAAAAAGTGGCACTTTTAGCAGGGGCTGCGGGACTTTATTACCTCTACAACCAACATAAAAACGCTTCACAAGAAGGAGCGCAAGGTAAATACTATCTTTCCAAGAATGGGCGTGTATACTACCGTGATGCCGAACATCGCGCTCACTGGGTAACTGCACCAGCAGAAGGAATTCGAGTCCCCGAATCTGAAGCACAAAAATATCGGGAATTCCAAGGCTACAACAGAAGTACTACAGGTCGCGATCTCACTGGTATAACTTCATCCGCAGCACCGCAACTCTAGACCAGCCAAGCGTGTGTAAATCTAAAGCGGGTTTCCCGGAGGATAACGCCGATGGCGCACGTCGGAAACACGAACTTAAATCAGGAGACAGATTATGGTAGATGAATTTTTCCGAAAGGCGAAAGATTTGCTTTTGGGGTCGAACAGCGATCAAGCTGAAGAAGATGCCAAATTGCGCGATGGGCTACGCCCCGCCGTAGGCGATCGCAATGTCCGCCCAGCCAGTGAAGATCCCTACGGCGACCCCGCAGATCCAGCATCTTACGGCGATGTCCGTCCAGCCAGCGAAGACCCTTATGGCGACCCCGCAGATATCGCGTCTTACGGCAACGTTCGCCCAGCTAGTGAAGACCCTTATGGCGACCCCGCAGACACAGGGGAGTTTGGTGATGTCCGCCCAGCCAGCGAAGACCCCTACGGCGACCCCGCAGATCGGGATTCCCGCAGTTAATGCCAAATTAATCTCATGGTGTTGGTTTTCATAGGGCGAGCAATTTTGGAATAACAAATAAGGCAGTGGGTTCAAATCCTCTTGCCTTTTCTTTTTGTTGCTATTTCAAACTTAATTAACCCATTACAATCATCATCGATGAATCCGAGAACTTGTATCTTAAATTAGGAATTATTTGCTCGCTTCTTGTTATCCAAAATTTCCTGCGATCGCTCAAGATTTTGACGCACAGATTGAGCCGAAGTATGCAAACACTCTCTTTCTTCATTGCTGAGTGTTAATTCCAATACACGCTTGTAAGCCAAATAAGTCATCACATCCAACGGATTAGTAACGACAACAAAAATAGCATTGAAAGAAATACCTCATACCTCTTGCATAAATCAAAAATACAGAACCCCTCCCAAAAAGCGGGGAGGGATTGGGTGTTAGGGACTTTTGCAAGAGGTCTAAGAGGATGTTTGAAAAGTCCTCTTGTCGGTATTAAAAGTTTTAGATCCCCCTAAATTCCCCTTAAAAAGGGGGACTTTAAGACTCTTATTCCCCCCTTAAAAAGGGGGGTTAGGGGGAATCTAAAAGTGCCTAAAATCACAGTCAAATAATTGTTCATTCAACCTCTAATAAGCGAAGTCAGAATCAATGCTGAATTCTGAATTCCGACTCCTGAATTCTTTTTTATTATTTAAACTCTTCTAGTTGATCTACACGTAACCAAACGTTTGGTGTCGGCACTTTCCCGAACTTAATCAGGGCGTAATCACCTTTGACATCTAGAATTTCGCCCTTGGTTTCAAACAAATAAGAAGGAAAGCGAGTATCACTGGCTTTTGCTTCCAAACTGTTTTCCAGTTTCTCGCGGATCGCGCGAACCATATCTCCCTTTTTAACTGCCATGAATTCTCCTTTCAAATTTATAGATTGTTTTATCTGCATTTTAGGAGAGTTCCGAATTAGAAGTAAAAATTCCTAACTCCTAACTCCCAACTCCCCCTAACGTTTGACACTGTAGGCAAAAATGACTAGATCGCCCAGCCAACCTAATCCGTTGAATTGGCCTACCACAAACTCGACAGGGTTCTCCAGCGCGGTTATAAACCCAGGCAACACCACCATAATTGCCGTTGACACCTTTAACACTTAAGAAGTTACTAAAAGTTGTACCGCCAGCCTGAATACTGGTTTCTAAAACTTGAATTATGGCTGTTCGCAAACGCTCAATTTGCTTTAGCTGTAAATCTATACACAAAGTTTCAGGTAAAATTCCACTCTTAAACAGGGCTTCATCGGCATAAATATTTCCTAATCCCGCCACCACCGACTGATCCAGTAACGCAGTCTTAATTGGACGGCGGCGGTTTTTGAGCTTGCTTGCTAGATATTCAACAGTGAATTCCGGTGAAAATGGATCTGCTGCCAGTTTTGCCAAACCAGTCATAATATTTTCTACAGCAACAGTAGGCGGAACCCACCAAATTTTACCGAAGGTGCGCTGATCGACAAAACGCAATTCCTGCCGCTCCCCAAAGAATAATCTAACCCGCGTGTGCTTATGTAATGGTTCATCTCGATGTAGCCAAAGTAGTTGACCGGTCATTCGCAGATGAACCCCTAGCCAACTGGTTGATGAAGGGGAAGAAAGTTCGGCGAGGAGATATTTACCGCGACGATGCCAAGTAGCTATTGTATTCTGGTTAATTCCATCAACAAACTCACCTACAGAAAACGGGTAGGCGATGGTGCGATTGAGCAGCACATCTCCACCCGTAATTTCTTGGTTAAGGGTCAATTGATTTAGACCCTTTCGGACTGTTTCAACTTCAGGCAGTTCAGGCATTCAAGCTGATTAAGCAGACAATTTTAATGTACTTGGGGGTTCAATAAAGAAGAGATGGGGTAGTAACTTACACAGCCGTAGATGGCTCGTTATTATTACCCAAGAGAAACCGTAAATACCCGCAGGGCGGCTCTCATAGATTAGGGTAGGCTAGGATGAAGAATGAATGAACTGAAATTTCAGACTTCATACCTTCAGACTTAAGACTACCCTTCATCATCGCATCAAACAACCCACTTGTAGCTTTGCTGCTATTTTTTAGGTGGTTTAGCCTTTGGTGCTTCAACCTCGACTAATTCATCCTGAGCAAAGTTGTTGGTATTGATACCAGAGTAATTGACCTTATCAAAGCGGACAATTACAGGGTATTTGATGCCGCTTTGGTCAATGGAAGCCACAGTTCCAAGATCCTGAAACCAGTAGGATTCAGGGCGGAGAATACGTACTTTAGAACCACGTTGAACCATGATTATTTTCCCTTTTAGTTATCAATCGCCAATCTAGAGGGCTAATTGATTTCACTCTACAACCTGAAGGTCGCGACAAGAGTCTTTGTTAAGTTATTTATCTGAATTTGGTATGGCGCATTGGTTAATGGACATTGAATATTAGTTATTCGTATCTCTCTCATCTCGGCCACCCCATACCATATACCAAATTTAAAACTGTATCATACCCTACTTGACAAGGTGGCCATTCTAGCTTACCTTCATTGCGAAACAGTATTTTTGCACAAACTTATGTTTTACTCAATATGAACACGCTCCCCTCGTTCCCTCTGCCGATCCGCAGATCGTTATCTATATAAGTGATATCTAACCAGCCTTGCTGTCGATCGCTGTTTATAGCAACATCAATTGCCGGAAATTTTCTACCTTCTTCAATTTGTTGGATAAAAGTTACCGGAGAATTGTATTCTATTAAACGTTGTAAGCCGATAATAGACCGCTCAAATTTTACTTGGACACGTTGACCGGAAACTGGCTCAAATTTAGCAGCAATGCTGACTAATCCTTCCAAATAAGGTAAGCCATAAATCTCAGCTATGTTGTAAACACTGGTAGTCTCTACCCGGATACACTGATAGATTTGACCTAGTTTGCAAAAAGGTAGACGATCTAAATTTAAAAGAGCCTTGCTATTGGTGTATAGTAATCGCCAATTGCCATCTAGCAAATTACCAGCTTCCACCGGACGGGGTGTAGGATTAAAGTCTTCTAAATTGGCGATCGCTGCTAAGATAGCCTGTTTCTGGGCTTCAGTCGCCAGTAGACCGCGATTAGTACCAGCGATCGCATCCATGAGAGCCGCTTTTCCCATCATCGCCTAGTCACCTCTAAAATCACTCACTTTCCATCAGCATAAACAAGATATTCATAACCTATGTGTAGAACCATAAAATTACTAAGAATCGCTTGACTTAAGCCTAAATAAAAAATTTCTATCTGAATGCGGATTTATCAACCAAAGGGTTGAAAAGATAACTAAATTAATCCGTGTCAAGTGATAGACTCTAAATGTCAACTTACGTAAACCTTTTCTTGTCTTCTTTGATATGTTGAACTCTCCATTACGTGAAGAACCCCGTAACCAGCGAGCCCATGTCATCCCCATCAAGCCAGAGTCCTCTTTATTAGATTGGTTGGAAAATAAGGGTCGGATAATAACACGTGACGTTCACGAACCGGATTTTCAAGATGGCGAAGAAGAAATAAACTCCCTAATGGGTGTAGAAGATGGAATTGGCTACGACCTTGATGATGATGACGATATAGGAATCGCCGAGGATTAGCCTTTTCAGGCTAGGGACTTGGTAGTATCCCTAGCTATTGGTATTCAATTTAATAAGTGTGGAGTGAAGGGAAACTTCTGTGGACGCTAAATTATCTCCTGAGCAAGGACTAAATATTTCTGGAATCGCGCTAGCCTCTCTGTTAGCGGTTGGTCTAGGTACAACAGCATTTTTCTTGGATTCGATGGCCAACAGACTACCTTGGCAAAGTATGTCGTTAACCCTGCCACTGCTGTTGTGTGCCCTGGGTTCAGGTGCTGTAGGCTATTGGGTAATACCTTTACTTCAAGCACTTAAAACTGGACAAATAATCCGCGAAGATGGGCCCCAAGCTCATTTAAAAAAGGCAGGCACCCCCACAATGGGAGGTATATTTTTTATCCCTGTAGGTGTGATTATTGCCTGCATCTTGTCTAACTTTGCTACAGATGTCCTTGCAGTTTCGGCATTGACAATTAGCTACGGATTGATTGGCTGGCTTGACGATTGGCAAATTCTCCGCCGGAAATCAAATAAAGGTATATCTCCCCGAACGAAACTGGCTTTGCAAGTAGGTTTTGCAGCAGTGTTTTGTCTATGGCTGATGTTTAATCAACCTTCTAATATTACGAATATTGCTTTACCTTGGGTAAGCTTCACACTACCATTAGGATTTTTATTTTGGCCCTTAGCAGGTTTTGTGCTAGTTGCAGAAAGTAATGCCACTAATTTAACAGATGGGATTGATGGCTTGGCAGCAGGAACAGTAGCGATCGCACTTTTGGCATTAGGTGCCTTAATCGCACCCACAGCACCTGGATTGATGGTTTTCTGTGCGGCTTTAAGTGGTGGGTGTTTAGGTTTCTTAGCCCATAATCGTAATCCAGCCCGCGTTTTCATGGGAGATACTGGTTCCCTGGCACTGGGAGGAGCATTAGCTGCTGTAGCGCTATTGACAAACACCTTAGTAGCACTGTTCATTCTCAGTGGTATCTTCTTCGTAGAAACTCTTTCGGTGATGGCACAAGTAAGTTATTACAAAGCCACCAAAGGCCCCGATGGCAAAGGCAAACGTCTCTTCAAAATGGCACCCTTACACCATCATTTAGAACTCACTGGCTGGTCAGAATTGCAAGTAGTTGGAGTATTTTATATAATCGCGGCTATTTTAGCTACCATCTGTTTAGTGTAGGGGCAGCCCACCGCAGGCATCACTTCATTCTGAATCAAATCATATTTTGAGAAAATAGTCGAAGACCAAAAAACAACTCCCACATCTTCAGGGAGTTGTTTTTTATACGGGAAAATCTATTATCCATTATCCATAATGTAGAGATGTGAAACTGGACTGGCCTTTATCCCGCTACCCTGAAGCGTTTCTAGATTCTATTTCACCATTTGCAGTTTTATGAATTACGAATTATTTTAATTGTACCTATTTACATACTCAATAACCCGATTCTTGCCTGTTCGCTTTGCCTCAAGCATTGCTTGATTTGCCCGATTCAGAAAATCTGTAACCGTAATTCCTGATTCTGAAACAGCAATTCCAAAAGAAGCGGTAATGCCTTGAAGAATCCGATCGCCGTCCTTTAATTGCATTTGTTCAACATCTAGCCTTAGTTGTTCTACTCGCTTCCTGAGCGTTTCCAGCGTCATATTAGGCATTACAATCACAAATTCTTCACCACCCCATCGGCAAGGAATATCAAAAGAGCGAATAGATTTTAACAGCAGTTTTGCTAATCCCCGAATAACAATATTGGCAGTCAAATGCCCATAGCGCGAGTTGTATGCTTTAAAGTTATCGATATCAAGGAAAATAACACTAAGAGGTTGTCCAGACCGTTCAGCCTCCGCTAGCCTTTGTTCCAGTATGGTTTCCATATAGCTTTGATTGAATAGTTGGGTCATTCCATCCCGCAAATTATCATAAGCTAGACGTTTTTTTATCGATAGATTATTCAGTGCAAAGCCTAATGTTCTAGCAATAATCTCAGTAATTTGCCGATCTTCTGGACTGATTTCTTCAAGAGCATAGAGGTGTAGAATCCCAACTACTTCGCCTTGTCCAAACAATGGGAAGCACAAATGTGCGCCATTAATCGGCTGTATTAAGTGGCTGCACATCAGTCCTGAGTTACAAGGCGATAAAAGGTTTAATTTCCCTCTTCGCAATGCCCAGCATTGAGATATTGAAAATATTTCTTTACTGCTTTTTTCATCTCCCCAAGAACTATTCATCTGAACATAATTCTTGGAATTAGCAATTATATAGATACAACCACTCATGCTAGGAAACAGCTTAGAACAGGTTAAAGCAACAACTTGATACACCTCATCTTCAGACTCACAGCAATAAAGCATATCGGCCATATCTGAGAGATATATAAGTTCCCGTTTTTTTGCCTCTAATTTCAGTGTTCTTTCTTCTAGTTGCCGATTTAGATCGGTGAGCGATCGCTGTGCTTCTATGGATTCTGTAATATCGATACTGATCCCACCGATGCGGCGATCGCCCGTTGCGCCATCGCTAAAGGGAAACTTAAAGGATAGCCAGTAGCATGGCTGTTCATCATCAGCGATCTTTATCTCTTCAATTAACTTTAAAGGGCTTAAAGTCTTCAAAACGACTCGATCGTTTTCCATTACCCGCCGCCCCTCTTCTGGATCTTTCAAGAATTCACTATCCGTTTTCCCCAACCATTCTTGTGAATCTACCGAAAACCTAGACTGTATTTCCTGGTTGTAGTAAAGCACTCTAGATTGCTCATCTTTGATATAGGCTCCAAAGGGGCCCTGATCTAGGAATAGCCTTTGTATCTGCTGGCTGCGTTGAAGTTCGCGGGTATTTTCTTGAGATTTGGCGATCGCCTCTAAAATTTGATAAGCGGTTGGTATTAGGCACAGTAATACACATAATGAGACAAATGCCATTACATCAAGTACGCCCAAGTACAACAGCGACACTGCCGAATCCGGCTCAAAAGCCGCCAAAAAATGATGAAATCCGCAAAATATTACGAATCCACCTGATAATAAAAACGCTGGCCAAAACTTAGAAGGGATAGTTACCTTGGTTTTGGCAAAGAAAATCCCTACTAATATAGGGATGCCAAAGTATGAAAATGCGGTGATGCCATGACCAATTATGCAATTCCAGTAAATAGGCTCCATTGCTGACCTGATATTAACATTTCATCCGTTTTACTATAATTCTGGGTCGTCTCAAGATGTAAGCGTAGAAAGGATGATTTCAGTACTTTATTCCTTAATTTTACGTAGCTTCCTAAAAGGCTACTCATTTCAATCCCTTATATAGCTGACTTACCAAGTGAGTAAGTTCGGGCACAATTAGTTTTTCCATCGCCAGCCGCACAGCATTACTGGAACCAGGAAGCGAGAAGATTAATTTATCTTGATAAATACCAGCAACAGCGCGAGAAGCGATCGCCCGCGAACCAATTTCTTGATAACTTAAAAAACGAAATAACTCACCAAACCCTGGCAAAGTTTTCTCCAGTAACTTCTCAATGGCATCGTAGGTGGTATCTCTTGGTGCAATACCTGTGCCACCATTAAAAATTACAGCATCCAAATTTGAGCTTTTACCCAGATGTTCTATCTGCTCTTGAATTTGTGTTGGTTCATCTTTGATAATCGTGTAGGCTCCGACAGCATAGTTAGCACCAATGAGTAACTGCTGAATTAGTTGGCCACTTTTGTCTGTTTCGGGCTTGCGTGTATCGCTGACAGTAATCACAGCACAAGTTACCGTAATCCCAGGTGAATCTGGATGGGGCTGTTGTGTCATGGGTTAAGCTTTTAACTTTTGATAATGGACAATTGGGCACGGAGAATAGCGCATTCTACATGAAAAAATTACCTATGTCCTGTGCCCTATGCCCTATGCCCTATTTTTCCGCCTTGCTGAGTCCGAGATCGTTTTCTTCAGCATACCGTTCCATAAAGCGCATAAAGCGATCCCATTCTTGGGCAGATTTCATCACATAAATTGCTTCTAATGCTTCCGGTTTCCCGTTGACAAATTTACCCTTAACTTCACGGGTAATTATCTCCCCTTCTTCGTCAATCAAGTACATCCCCGTAATGTCTTCGGTGCTGCCTTGATCTAAAATCTTCGGATTGGTAAAAATAAACGTCGCTGTACCACTGTCACCAGTGCGCGATCGCGTCAAGCGCACCTCTGGAGTTACTTCTTCGTCAAGACCTTTAGAAAACTGGATTTTCGCCATGATCAATGAATTTAAACTTTTGTGATGGTTAATTTAATATTCTCTCATCAATTAGAACACCACGGTCTAGAGGCTACTGTTATTCGTTTTTTTAGTGTATATACTTAAATTGCTTATTTTTACAGTAATAAATTTTATTTTTTTGGTCTAGCTATCAAGTCGTGAGGACAAGGCAGCTTCTTGATAAAAAGGTAAAGTTGGCACATCTTGACGATGAACTGAATAAAATTAAGTTTGCATTGCAATCATCAAACTTATGTAAATATACAGTTATTTGCCTCATGAAAAAGAGGATTTTCTAACCTAGAAAACAAGGAAAACAGATATATCCAGTTAATTGGTGTTTATTTATACTATTTCAAATTTTTGTAGTCGTTATACTCATAGCTTAGGTTCTACCTGGGAATTAGGAAGTGGCTTTGCCACTTCTTTTTATTTATCTAGTAGCCCAGTAAAAAATAAATTAAAAGTTAAAAGTAATTTGTTGAACTTTTAACTTTTACTAGTCGTTATCTCATGTCTGTTTAATTGACCATCAAATAATTAGCCTGTTAATTTATGGCTTTGTAACCTCCAGGCAATTTAACAGAATTCTGGTCATATAGACATGACATTAGTCATTATTCATTTTATCTTGCCATCTCTCGCGCTTGAGCTTGCTCTCCACATCGTGCGATCGCGCATCTTGCCAAGTCCCCCACATTAGGGATTGCTGTTTTTCAACATGGTTAATAAACTGCATGATTGACTGATCTGCTTTGATTGGGGTTTTCAAATCAAACTTAATTGTTTGGAGAATCTTGATGTCACCCATGAGAAAGTACTTAGCTGCAATCTTAGTCAGCCATAGTACAACTCGATTGCATAACCAACCAAAAATTCCTTTACGTTTCTTAGTTATCAATAGAACTTGACCTTCAGTTTTTCCCTCTTCGTAGAGGCGAACTGCAACCATCATGTGGATATGGAAGAAATCAGGGCCAAGTGTCACAATGCCAATGCTACCGTACCAATAGCAAATACTGTAAGTTATGACATTTTTGTAGAAAAGACGGATCAGCTTAATGAACAAGAAATTGTCTTTGATGGGTGTAGTATTACTGAAAATAATCGCATTCTCGTTCAGTTCATGTCTTTCAAAAATAATTTCTAGTGGCAATTTGTGAACTGTATTGAGGTGTTGAGCATCAATCGCATTAATCATCACCACATTGGGGTGACAGTTCAGCAAGAAGTGGGAATGGATGGCTACATGACACTCTTTTTGTTCTAACTCTGGAACAAAAGGTAGAGGTTGTTGTGGTATTTCTCCAGTCCAAACCCAAATCATCCCATACTTCTCAGCAGTGGGCCAAGTTTGTAATTTTAGGGAAGGCGGTGTATCTAAACATGGGATATCAATACACATCCCCTCTGCATCAAACTTCCAGTGATGGAAAAAACAACGGAGTGCATTACCCTCAACTTTGCCTTCAGCAAGGTGAGCGCCCATGTGGGGACAGTAGGCATCAAAGGTAGCTACTCTTTTGTCTTTACCACGGTAAATTACTAGTTCTCTGCCCAAAATAGTGACAGGTTTGACTTCACCTACCCGCAGATTTTGAGAGGGTATTACCCAATACCATCCCTCAACAAAACGCTCTGGATTATTAAAATTTTTAGGTTTACGGGTTGAGCTAAAAGTCTGCGAGTTGAGATTCATTTTTATAGTTTCACTTGAGGTGAAGCATTTGATCTAGAAGTAACATGGAAACTTTTAAAAAACAGTTACTTTCAGTACCAGGACAAACAGCTACCTAATAAACAGATAAAAATCAATAGTCAAAATCTCAACTAAATTCTATGAAGATTCTTAAAATTATGACACCCTAACATAAGCTTATGTAAACTAGTATCCATTTTTAATAGATATTGGGAAAATAGAAGATTAGTAAAATTTATAATTGGATAAAAATTTAAAATACTGATGCCAATTTTTCGCTAAATGCTCAAATGACTTAATAGCTACTAAGGTATAGGAATCATATTTTATTTTTGAACAAAATTAGGTATTGTAGGGTGTGTTAGAACGCACGTAACGCACTATTATCGAAGGTTTGGTGCGTTACGCTGTCGCTAACACACCCTACGCATCCTTTCATAAATCAAATCGTATTTTTATATGTGATAATAGTTACAAGAATTGGGGAAATCTGCCGTGTTAACTCAGAATGAAAAACTGCTTTTAATTGGTCAGGTAACAGATATAAGCGGAATCCCTATCAGGACAATTCGCTATTACGAGAGTTTAGGTTTACTCAAGTCCTCAAGACGAACAGAGGGAGGCTTCCGCCAGTTTTCATTGGATGTGCTGACTCGTCTAGCCTTTATTAAAAGGGCACAAAATCTTGGTCTTAGTCTAGAGGAGATTGGAAATATTCTTCAGGTCTATGACCAAGGACAAGCTCCTTGTGGTGAAATTAAAGAAAAGCTTGAAGACAAGCTCTTGCACATCGATCGCCAAATCGATCAATTGTTAACTTTACGTTCTGAGATAAAGGGATTACTTTCAGGCTGGAAAAATACTAGCGATCGCTATGAAGATACAATTTGTCCTATTATTCAAAACATCCCTGAGTGCTAATTGTTAAAAAGTAAAAATAGAATGAGATCAGGACTCAGGACTTTTATAGAGGAGAAACCACCATAACTCTAATCCAATCAAGGCTAAACCAGCGATCGCAACACCAACTTTCAAGCCCAAAGGTTGCTCAATGCGTTGAAATTGGCTGGCTTGTTCTGACGAGTGGGCTGGCATTTCTGCTAATGTCACACCTGATGTTCCAGTGAGAAGCACTAAAGCTGTCAGGCTTCCCCAAAGCATTTTTTTACTGAACATTTCCTAAATTACCCTGCAATTATGAGAGAGCTTTTGGTTGAAAGTTACGCAATCTCAGAGCATTGCTAACAACAGATAGCGAAGAAAGAGCCATCGCAGCCCCGGCGATAATTGGATTGAGTAACCAACCAAAAATAGGGAAGAGAATTCCAGCCGCAATGGGAATGCCAATGACGTTGTAAATAAACGCAAAGAAGAGATTTTGCTTGATATTGTTGATTGTGGCGCGGCTGAGTTGAATTGCTGTGACAATTCCTTGCAAATCTCCAGAAATTAGGGTGATATCGCTAGCTGTGATCGCTACATCTGTTCCTGTCCCAATAGCAATTCCCACATCAGCCTGTGCTAAGGCTGGTGCATCATTTATACCATCGCCAACCATTGCTACAAGGGATTGGGGACTGGGGATTGGGGATTGGGGATTGGGAAGAATTTTCCCTAGTCCCCAGTCCCTAGTTCCCAGTTCCCCTCTTTGCAAAGATTGGATAATCGCCGCTTTTTGATCTGGACGCACTTCGGCAAATACTCGCTGGATGCCAACTTCTTGAGCGATCGCATCAGCCGTTTTCCGATTGTCTCCGGTGAGCATTACTACTTCTAAACCTAGCTTCTGTAAAGCTTTCACCACTGCTATAGATGAAGGTTTGAGGGCATCGGCAATACCCATGATTCCTTGTAGTTCGCCATCTACAGCAATCAAAATGACTGTTTTACCAGCCGCTTCCCAAGCATCTTTATACTGCTGGAGAGCAATAACATTAATTCCAAGTTCTGTTAACCAGCGTTGTGTACCAATTTGCACAAGTTGATTTGAAACAACTGCTTGTACACCACTACCTGCGTTAGCTATGAAGTTTTGTGCATCTATTAAACTCACTTCTTGAGACTGGGCATATTTCACCACCGCTTCAGCTAAAGGATGCTCAGAGTTCCGTTCCACTGTTGCTGCTAACTGTAAAAGCTTGATTTCATTGCCATTAGCTGTACCGTTAACAGTTACAAAATCTGTAACCGTGGGTTTACCCTGAGTCAAAGTACCAGTTTTATCTAAAACGATGATTTGAATTTTGTGTGCTAGTTCTAAGCTGTCAGCACCCTTAATTAAGATGCCATTTTCTGCACCTTTGCCCGTCCCCACCATCACAGATGTGGGGGTAGCTAAACCCAAAGCACAAGGACAAGCGATAATTAGTACACCCACCGTTGTCATTATTGCTAAGGTGAGGTTGCCAGTGAAATTAAACCAAATGACGAAAGTGGCGATCGCAACGGCAATCACAGCTGGTACAAACCATCCTGTCACCCGATCTGCCAAACGCTGAATGGGTGCTTTAGAACCTTGTGCCTGTTGCACTAGTTTGACGATTTGAGCCAAAAACGTATCATTTCCGACTCGTGTCACCCGAAACTGAAATGCACCCGCACCGTTAATCGTTGCCCCAATCACCTCATCTCCTGGCTGCTTTTTCACTGGCAAACTTTCACCAGTCACCATCGCTTCATCTACCGTCGAAGCGCCTGCAATCACTTCGCCATCTACCGGAATCTTCTCGCCAGGACGGACTAAAATCACATCATTAATTCTGACTTCGGCGATGGGAACATCAACTTCTACACCACCAAGGATAACTCTGGCATCTCTGGCTTGCAATCCGATCAGTTTGCGGATGGCTTCAGAAGTTTCTCCCCTAGCGCGATTTTCTAACAACCGCCCCAATAAAATTAAAGTAATAACAATGGCAGCAACTTCATAATAAACATGAGGTATCAAGCCCTGAGCAATAAAAAATTTCGGGAAAACAGTGACAAATAAAGAATATAGATACGCTGCACTTGTACCCAAAGCAATCAGCGTGTCCATCGTCGCCGTATGGCGCTTGAGAGATTTCCAGCCATTGCGGTAAAAAGATCCGCCACACCACAATATAACGGGTGTTGTCAGCACTAACTGTACCCAAGGATTTTGCAGGAAGTTGGGAATTAAAGGGAAGTTTAGCCCAGTCATCATCGGCAACGACCCCAAAAAGAGGAAAATGCTGATTACACCTCCCATAACTACTTTGAGGAAGAGTTCGCGTTGTAATGCTTGCCTATTCGCTTTTTCGGCATCATCTTCTTCAGAGAGCAATTCTTCCTGGAGTGAGTAAGAAGAGTATCCCGCAGATGCGATCGCAGCTTGAATTTTCTCTAAATTGGCTAGAGAGCGATCGTACTTGATAGTGGCTTGTTCTGCTCCAAAGTTAACGTTGCAGTCAATCACCCCAGGAACAGAGCGAATTGCCTTTTCGATGTTGTTAGCGCAACCAGCGCAACTCATGCCTCGAAGTTTGAGTGTGAGAGTATCCATGCTGGGGACTGGGGGT
>NZ_NOLK01000119.1:0-24885 GCF_002245985.1 Nostoc sp. 'Peltigera membranacea cyanobiont' 232 | reverse complement strand
TCGCCAAAAGTCTCGGCGAGCCGCTATGAATGATCAGTATATGCTTTCCGTTTTGACGGCGGCTTTCTCAAACTTAACTCTCTGCTAGAATCCAACTGTCAATAGAGTTTGAGATGCGCTAACCCTGATCGCTGGACGAGTTTCATTTGCTTTGAGGCGATGTTTCAGAATCAAAATTGTACTGTTAATGCCTTCGTGAATATTGCAAGCAACTTTGTAGTATTGATCTGCCCTAGAAAATGTTCTTAAACTGGTGCTAATATCACGGATACGATTAATTCCCAACTCCATAGATGCAATCAGTTTTGGTAAATCTTCCTGTATATATTCCAAATCAATTGCATCAATTTTATCAGCAATAACTGTATTCGTTTGGGGATATTCTTGCTGATACAAATTAAGTAAATCAAATATATCTTTGAGATAATCTAATGCTGGGGGAATATTTCCGGCAATAAAGCCTACAGGATTGTTGATTTCATGGGCTATACCTGCAACTAAATTACCCAATGCTGACATTTTCTCACCTTGTACAAGTTGCAGTTGAGCTTTTTGTAAGTCTTGCAATGCTTGTTGTGACTGTTGATAAAGCCGAGCATTTTCTAGAGAAATTGCGGCTTGGGTACAAAGAAAATTAATAACTACTAGGCGACCAATTGTAAATATACCTTGAGTTAAGTTGTTTTCTAGATAAATAATTCCAACTAAATGCCCTTGATTGATAATCGGTATACATAATGCACTTTTTGGTTGATATCGCAACATATAATCGCCAATCAAACCACTAATTTCAGTTTGGCAATTGTCAATTATTAGAGCTTCTAATGTATGTTTAACATATTGAATAAGCTGTACAGGAACCTCTTGGCAATCATCTAAAGGTTGTGAACTAAGAACTGTTACAAGCTGCTGATCGTTAGGATTAATAGAAGCGATCGCTTGAATTTGCCATTCATCTTCATTTGGTAGAATTAGTACACATTTTTTTGCTCCAGCATTTTCTAAGATAATTTTAGTAAGATTAGTAATTAATTCATCTAATTGGATGCTGCGGGAGATAATTTGAGCTACTTTGATGACAGATACAAAATCTAAAATCTCAGAAATACTAGTACTAGTAGCACTAGTACTAATTGTTGATTTTGAAATTGAAGTGCTGCCTGTTGCTGCTATAGTTTCTAGAGAGTTGAAGCTGAGTTTTTGTTGTTGCAGAATGGGTTGAAGTAGCTGAGGATAGCGTTTTTCTAAGTCATCAGTTTTTGCCTTAGCACCCCATTTTGCGTAACAATAGTAAGCTTCTTGCATATATGCCTGAGCTACTTTTTCTTTTCCCAATTCTAGGTAAAATTTGGCTACAAGTTCGTTTGCGAGAGCTTCTTCTTGGATATAGCCGTTTTCTTTGGCGAGGGAGATAGAGGAATCATACAATTCCATCGCTTTATTTTTGTGTTGCAAAACTCGATGACGTTCTGCCTCAATTAAGTCAAATTTGTGTTGATAATTCATTGGGGCATGATGCACCCATTTTTTCAACTTTTTTTGATGATAAGTGACTTTTTTAATAATTTGTTTTTTCTCAATCGCGGTTGCTTTTAGATAAAGATTTAGTTGTGTTAATGCGTCATAAAAATAAACTACTGGTACTACTGCTGCCGATGTAACTCCATCTAAATAGGTTATGGCATTAATCGCCGCATCTGAAGCCGCAGCATAATTTTCAAACAGATAGCAAAGTATTAGTTCATTGGCATAGCTAAAGCTTAATCCGGTGCGATCGCCTGCTTGTTCTTGTAATTTGCGAGTATTTTGGGCATCATAAACAGAACCTGATAATTCACTAGGATTAGTAGATTCTCCTAATAAATTCTTGATGGCTTGACGAAATGAATTTATATATGTAAAAGGTTTTTCCTGTTTAAATTGCCTGTAGACTTCGGCGTAATCGCCCATCTTTTTTTCTAACTCAGACAACTCTTCACCGATAAAATATCCATGAAAACTACAAGTATAACTAGCCCATGACGCATATTCAATATCTCCTGTTTCTAAACCTACTTGATAGGCTTCGGTTAACGGTGCAATTGTCTCTTGAGTATGTTGATGCCAGTGATTGACAAATGTTTCAACAATGAAAAAGGTTCTAGCTTTTAATTCCTGAGCATTAAATTTATCCAGAACTTGTAATGCTAGTTGACCAAATTCATAACCTGCCTGAATATTTCCGATAATGCCACATTGAATTAATCCATACCAGGCATAACCAAATGCAGATTCTGCTGCATTACCATACTGCATCGATAGACTGACTTCGCTCAAAATAATTGGTGGTAGTAAATCTGGACGAGCAATATAAGCCGTTGAATTAGTACTAGCCAAAATTCTGATTGCTGCTAATTGTTCGCCCCCAGTCATGTTAGGCAAGTCAATTAAACTTAAAGGAGATTTGCCTAGCAATCGTAATGTTATTTTGCCTAAACCAAGTAATGTTTCCGTTTGACTGGCTTGGGGAGAGAGTTTAACACCTAAGAGATTCAGAAGTGCGATCGCAGTCTGAATCGAATTATCAAAACGACTCTGAGCTAAATAAGATTGGATTTGAATCTCAATAGATTTAACCCGATCTAGTAAAACTTTAGCATGGTGTTGTACTTGTAAGGCAAACTCTTCTACCTTGTCAAATTCGCCAATTAGATAAGCAGCCGCAGCAGCTTCTTCATACAAGGCTAAGGCGAGAGCATACTTTCGTTCCCAACTATCTGTTGTCAATAGCTGAATACCAAAACTAATATATTCCATTGCCGCAGTATATGCAGTAGATAGTTTCGCTTTTTGCCCAGCTAGCAGATTTAACTGTGCTAATTGCTCTCTGTCTGACTGCTGAATAATTAGCTTCACACCAATATTCAATTGATTAACAATCTCAAAAATTCTCTCTTCTTGCTTTTCAATAGGTGTATTATTTAATAGCAGGTTGCCAATTTGCAAATGAATTGCTTGATTCTCACCGTCTGGGATTAAGGAATAAGCCGCTTGCTGAATGCGATCGTGCAAAAACTTATAACTGATAGTCTGAGAGCTTTTTAACCCATTTTGTGTTTCTTGTCCTACATAAAACTTGTATATTTCACTTTGAGGTAGGATGAATCCCTCTTGCAATGCTCTCCACAAATCCGATGAGGCTTCAAGTTCTGATTGTTCAGAAACAACTGCTAAAGTTGCTAAATTAAACTGATTGCCAATACAAGCTGCAAGTTTCAAAATATTCTGCGTTTTTGTCGGTAGTTTCTGCAACTGCAATGCCATAAATTCGACGACATCATCAGTAAGACTTAAGGCTTTTACTGCTACAATATCGCATTGCCAGTAACCTAATTTCCTATCAAAGACAATCAGCTTATCTTCATAGAGAGATTTAAGAAATTGTGTGCTAAAAAACGGATTACCTTTACTCTTTTGGTAAACGAGTTTAGTTAATGGTTCAGCAATTTTTAGGGAACAACTAAGTGTATCAGCCACTAACTCATTTAAACTTAATAAACTTAAGGTAGCTAATGTAATCGTGTTAATAGTAGCCTGAGTTTTCCTAATCTCTTCTAAAGTAAATATCAAAGGATGAGCCGCAAAGACTTCATTATCCCGATAAGCACCAATTAATAATAAATATCCCCCGGCTGATTCACTCATCAACAATTGCATCAACTTGAGAGAGGCTGAATCTGCCCACTGCAAATCATCTAAAAACATCACCAAGGGATGTTCCTTAGTTGTGAATAGCTCTACAAACTTCTGAAATAGTAAATTAAAGCGATTCTGTACCGCATTTCCTGATAATTTTGGTGCAGGTGATTGTTGACCAATAATTATTTCTAATTCAGGAATAACTTCAATAATTACCTGTCCATTCTCGCCGACAGCTTCTAGAATACTGGTTTTCCAGTGATGTAGCTGTTGATCAGTCTCTGTTAACAACTGCATCATTAAATTCCGAAAAGCTTGTACAAAAGCAGAAAAGGGAATATTGCGATTAAATTGGTCAAATTTACCTTTAATGAAATAGCCTCGTTGTTTAACAATGGGTTTATGAACTTCATTAACAACAGCAGTTTTACCAATACCAGAAAAACCTGTAACTAACATCAGTTCGCTGCTTCCTTGAGAAACCCTTTCAAAGGCTGCTAGTAGTTGCTGAACTTCGTTTTCTCGACCGTATAATTTTTCTCTGACGAGGAAGCGATCGCACACATCCCTGCTTGCAATTTTAAAGGTTTCAATCTTATCTGTAAAATTGAGTTGTTCTCGGCAAGTTTCTAAATCATATTTCAATCCTAATGCACTCTGATAGCGATCTTCAGCATTCTTTGCCATCAGCTTCATCACAATATCACAGAGAACTTGGGGAACCGCTTCTTCGTTTTCTAATTTTGTTAGCGCAGCGTTAGCGAGTCTGCGATCGCCATTTTGAATTCTGAATCGATCCGGTTGTTTGGCAATATGACAATGTAGCAACTCCATTGGATCGTCAGTCAAAAATGGCAGTTCTCCCGTTAGCAATTCAAAAAAAGTGACTCCCAATGCATAGAAATCTGCCCGATAATCAATCCCTCGATTCATCCGTCCAGTTTGTTCTGGTGCAAGATAGGCTAATGTCCCTTCTAGAACATTGGGATTTTTAATTTCCTGGGTTTCTTTGGGTAATAAAGAAGCAATACTAAAATCGATGATTTTAACCTGCTTTGTCTCTGGGTGAATCAGGATATTTGCAGGTTTGATGTCTTTGTGAATAATTTGGTGATGGTGCAAGTAGTTGAGGATATCCGCAAGTTGGATGGCAATTTCCAAAAACTCCTTTAATGTTAGTGGTTGATTTTGAACATAGCCTCGTAGTGAAGTACCGCCAAAATCTTCCATCACTAAGGCATAGCTATTGCGGTAAGTTTCTAAACTATATGGACGAATAATCCCCGGACTATCTAGATTTTTGGCAATCGTATACTGGTTACGAAACTGCAACAGTTCACTGAAAGTTGGGTACTCGCGCAGTAGCAATTTGACTACAATGCCAAGCCGATCTGCTTCTCTTATGCCCCTATACACCACTGTTCTAGAGCCAGCATAGAGTTTTTCTATTAGTTGATATTGGGGAATTATAGCGATCGCATCCATCTGTACCTACCTTACCGCACAAGTTTTATGGCAGACATTTAATATCCTTAGTATGCCCTTTGCTTGAGTATCGATAGCAGCTAGTACGTCACCCGGATTTCTCACCACATCTCTCAAAACCTTGTACTCTTGAGCAGGGGAGCAGAGGAGCAGGGGAGCAGGGGAGCAGGGGAGCAAAGGAGAGTTATTGTACAAGTTCTTTCCCCTCTGCCCCTCTGCCCCTCTGCATTTCAAACTTGTGAGAAATGCGGGGTCAATGGTATTTGCCAGCGTGCTATTTATCTCGCTGCTACCGTGATTTGGCTCAACTGATGACACGCCCTAGCAAACTACGTGATTTTTATCAGGTTTTATCCGCTATGCACATTGTCTAGTCTGGTTTGTAACTTCTTTGTTACCCCTTCAGCTAAACCATCTTTAACATGAATGATCCGATTAGTTTGATCGGCTACATCTGGTTCATGGGTAACAATGACAATTGTGATCCCTTGATTGTTTAACTCGGTCAACAAATCCATCACTTCCTGAGAGGTTTCGCTGTCTAACGCTCCAGTGGGTTCATCTGCTAGAACAAGTGCAGGGCGATTAACAAGGGCGCGGGCGATCGCTACTCGCTGTTGCTGTCCGCCAGACATCTGGTTAGGACGGTTTAACATTCGCTCTGCCAAGCCAACACGAGTTAAGGCTGACTCTGCCCGTCGTCTGCGTTCCGATTTGGGAACACCTGCATAGACCATTGGCAGCATCACGTTTTCTAAAGCCGTAGAACGAGCCAGTAAATTGAACTGCTGAAACACAAAACCGATCCGGCGATTGCGGATATATGCCAACTCATCATCGGTTAGCGTAGTTAGGTTTCTGCCTTCTAAAACATAATGTCCAGATGTGGGGCGATCGAGGCAACCGATGATGTTCATCAACGTAGACTTTCCCGAACCAGACATTCCCATAATTGAAACGTATTCGCCTTCTTCAATAGACAAGTCAATACCCTTGAGTATCGGAACATCGACTTCTCCAAGACGATATGTTTTCTGAATTTCTTCCATCCAAATCATGGTTGCCATATTAGTAATTCTCTAATTCAAGAATGTTTTAATCGCTTCTAAGCGCCGCGATCGGGTCAAGACTGGCAGCATTGCGAGCCGGAATTACACCAGCCAGCAACCCAATTACAAAGGTTAAACCAAAGCCAAATAATATTGACCAGAGCGAAATCACGAAGGGAAATTTAAATAAATTTGACGCGGCGAAGGCGATCGCAATTCCCAATCCAATACCAATTACCCCGCCAATTACCGCAATCACAACTGCTTCAGCTAAAAACTGGCTCAAAATGGCAGTGCTAGTCGCTCCAATCGCTTTCCGAATCCCGATTTCCCGCGTTCGTTCGACCACTGACACAAGCATGATATTGGCAATACCAATACCACCAACAATTAAAGAAATTACCGCAACCGCCACTATCATCACCGTAAAAAGCTTAGATGTACTGGTCAGCGTGTTGATGATATCAGCCGAATTTACAGTCCGAAAATCATCTTTATCTCCTTTTTCTGGATAAATGCCATGTCTTACCCGCAAGAGATTCGTAGTTTGATACTGAGCAGCGTCTAGCTGATCCTGGCTTTTGACTTTGACATAAATTCCCCGAATGGTAATTCCCTTAACGGCATTATTTCCCACTAGCCGAGCAGACATATTAGTGAGTGGGATATAAATTTGTTCATCCGGGTTTTGTGGCCCTTGCGCTCCCTTCGTCTCCATAACGCCAATGACATCATAGGTTTGTCCAGAGATGCGGATTTGTGCGCCTTCTGCAATACTTCCTGACCCCAGCAGTTCATCGCGGGCGGTGGGGCCTAAAACCGCCAGAGGTTTCGCCGCCTTGACTTCTTCCTCAGTAAAAAATCTGCCTGTTTGAGGATGGGTGTTGCGTACATCTGGATAATTGATATCAGTTCCAATGATGGTCATCGAGTCGTTGTTTTCGCCATAGACGACTTGGGCAGACTGTTGCAGAATCGCCGACACTCGGTCAACTCCTAAAACCTGTTGCGCGATCGCTTCAGCATCTTCTAAAGTTAATGTTGTAGCACTCCCAGCGCCCTGTTGCACTGCGCCACTTCTAGATGCACCTGCTTGCACTTGCAATATGTCGGTTCCGAGTGATTGTAGTTGTTGCTCGGTTGCTTTTTGAGTGCCTTGACCAATGGCGGTGACAGCAATTACTGCCATAATTCCAATGATAATGCCCAGCATTGTTAGCGCAGTGCGGAGTTTATTACTCCACAATGTCTCTAATGCCATTGTCAAAATTTCCACGGCTGATATTGAAGAACTGCGGATCAGAGTAGATGCCTGTTTAACCAGTGGTTTGCGATTGCGTGATTCGATCATTGCTAAACTTTGTTTGTGAAACTAAATCTAAGTACAGTATTTTATTAATTAATTCGTAGCTAAGTATAACAGGGTAAATAATTAAAGGTTTGTAGTGAGAACTTTAGTTCTCAAATCAGGACTAAAGTCCTTACTACGAACTGATTTTCGCTAAAGTTACATTACATTAGTTTGTTTTTTTTAAGTCGTTCTACTTAATTAAATTTGGTCATACCCTGCAATGCCATTTATCGGCTTGCATTGTTAATGCATCGACTTGCATTGTTAATGCATTGACTTGCATTGTGAATGCATCGACTTGCATTGTGAATGCATTGACTTGCATTGTGAATGCATCGGCTTGCATTGTGAATGCATCGACTTGCATTGTGAATGCATCGACTTACATTGTGAATGCATCGGCTTGCATTGTGAATGCATCGGCTTGCATTGTGAATGCGTTCTCCTGTATTAAAGGGAAAAACTGTACTAAGGGCCACCAGGAGGAGGGCCACCCATACCGCCAGGAGAAACACCCCTGTTAGTGTTACTATTTTTCTTAGAATCCGATGGCGCACTCACCAAAATATTTTCATTTCCTTGTAAACCGGATTGCACAACGGTTTTGTTCTTTACCGTAGCTCCAGTTTTTATTGGCACAAATCGAGTGCTGCCATTTTCTGTAAGCACCTGCACTCCCGTACCGTTGCTCTGACGAGCGATCGCTACTGTTGGTACAACAAGCACATTGTTTAATGCGCCTGCATCGAATTTCGCATCAACATTCATGCTTGGAAGCAGCAGAGTTTCAGGGTCAGTGAAATCCACTTTAACTTTAACGCTGGTAACATTAGTTGCCACAGTTGCCTGAGCCGCAACCTGGGCAACCTTTCCCTTAAAGGTTTTGTCAGGATACGCATCGGCTGTAATGCTTACCGACTGCCCTACTTTAATTTTGCTAATATCGGTTTCGGCTATATTTGCCACAACCTGATAAGTTGATGCCAGCGACAGAATCGAAGAAGAGGTCGATCCCGAAACCGAACTCCCAGATGTTGTCGGTGTAACGAAATCACCTGGATCGGAATACTTGGAAGTCACAATGCCACTAAATGGGGCACGAATCACTGTGTCTTGAATTTGTGTTTGAATCGTTTTTAGACTGCCCTGTTGCTGAACTACTTGAGCGCGTGCGGCATCAATATCTTCCTGACGGTTTCCTGCTTTCAGTAGTGATAATGCTTGCTGTTTTTCCTTAACCACAGCCTTGAGTTGCTCGATATCTTCTTTACGTGACCCAGCTTTTTGCAATGCCAGCGCTTGCTGCGTTTCATTTACAGAAGCTTTAGCGCTGTCGCGATCGGCACGTTTTTGGTTTAAAGTCTGAAGGGAAATAGCACCAGCATTGTATAGTTCCTGATTGCGGCTCAAATCATCTTCGGCTTTTGTTAAACTTGCGAGAGCTATTTTTAAACGTGCATCAGCCTGAGCAATATCTTGAGAGCGATTACCCGCTTCTGATTTTTCTAAAGTCGCTTGGGCTTGTTCTAATTGTGCCTGTGAAGCAGCAATATCTTGAGGACGATTACCAGCGATCGCCTTTTGCAAATTCGCCTGAGCAGAAGCCAGAGATCCCTGTGCTTGAATTAATTGCCCTTGCAGATTTGAGTCATCCATGTATGCCAGGATTTGCCCCGCTTTTACAGAGTCACCTTCATCTACCAGCAATTTCTTTAGCTGTCCAGAACTTTTGGGGCTGACGTTGGTCGATTGTTTGGCTTCAACAGTACCATTAGCTGAGATTGTAATCGGTAACGTTTCTCGCTCAACTGGGACTGTCTGCATTTTGCTTCTGGCTTCTTGAGTAGAGGAAATCACCGTCTGTCGGTAAACGAGGTATCCACCACCTGTGAGTGAACTGAGTATCAATAACCCCATCAGCCATTTCGTCAGTTTGCCTTTTATCAAACCTTCTTTAAAAGGTTTGAGTGTAATTTGTTGGGGAGAATTAAGTGTCATAGGTTATAAGGGATTTCCAAGTAAAAAAATATTCCGTCGCAGAGGGACAAGGGGGACAAGGAAGACAAGGGAGACAAGGAAGAAAGAAGTCTAGTTGAGTAGACAAATTGAATAATTTATTTTTTGGAGTTCCCTAAATACCGCGCCTTTTATATCCAATGTTGTAATTAAATTTTGTACGATTACAATTTCACTTTCTTTCTTGTTGTCAAATTTATCCATACCTAAAACTAGCCCTCGTTTACTAGTAAATACGGATACAAAACTGACAAAATTTTGACTACATGAATCGTAGTCTTGGACTGTACCTTTAATGCTTTTACCATCGATGCTGCACCATTGTGACATCTCTAAATCAACGTATTGGCTAGCCCACTGATTAAATATTGCAGCAAGTAAATCGTCAGTCTACTCCCATAGTTACACGTCGTATAGTTGAGTAAGAAGGAACACCATGTTTTTGTATTCCAAATGTCTCTATCAATACCCGACGATGCCGTTTGACGAAATCCCCCCATGCACGATACCCAACATATCCATTCATAGTGCCCATTATTACAAACACTAATACCAACCACAGTGGATGTCTTCGACCATCGAGAGTTCTAAAATCTTCCACTTGCCGCAATTGCTCAATCAAATTCGCACCCATGATTTTTATCCCCTCAACATTTGCAATTTTACCTGTTTTAGGGAATGAAACAGCCCTGCTTTTTAAGGGGGGTTGGGGGGATCTTCCGGGGTCATCTTAACAATGACTGATTCGGCGTTAACTGGGTCTTAAAACGGCTGTAAACAACTTGGGTTGGATACCAAGAAGAAAACCAGTACAAATCTTGAATAACTTTGCCAGAACTACTCTCGTCTGCGAACTCAAAGTGAACCAGACCTAAATTATTTAATCCAACTACTTCTCTTCCCTCCTGAAACCAACGAAATGTCCAAAACATCAAGGGTTGTAACCATTTCCATTTAGCATTTTCGGCTCGTTTCCAGGGAGCTATCAAGGATAATATATCTGCTGTGCAGTCAGAAGTCTGAACGCTGTTTCGAGGTATCCATTCCAGCACACAATGCCAGTCAGAGTTGGTCAACATCTGGCGATTATGGTGTAATTGTTTCTCTGAAATTTCTACCATATTAGGTGGGTTACTCTGCCCTATCCAATGTCGCATCTTTTCTGGTAGCAGCCAATCTTTCAATCGTGTATGAATCAGCCGCGTCAAAATCTCTTCATTCTTCAATGCACTAGCGGTTAACTGCACTAAAACAGACTGTAATTTGGAATGGGTGCGTGTATAAGACAAGTGAGCAACAGAACTGTAGTGAATATCTCCAGAGAGAATAACTATCTGTTGACGTTCTTCAAACAAGGTAGTTAGAAATTTCGCCAGTGCCCCCATATTAATGTTCCAAGCATCTCCAACATCAGTTGAAAAAACTTTCTCTTGTTTTAAGTTCCAATGGTGAATCCAATCAACGACTTGCATTCCAAATACATTCGTGGGTGCAATCACAAATGTATTTGGAATCTGAGTTTCTTCAGCTAGTTGTTGTAAAGGTAAAACTAGTTGTTGCTCAAAGGCTTGCGGACACAACAGCATCGGCGGCGCGATTGGTTTTTGATCGGCTGGATAACCCCGCCAAGTACGTGTATCCAGCACAATTACTTCATGGCAATCGCTCCTGACTATATAGTGCCAAGTGAGTGCTTCAGGATCTCGATCCAGAATAAATACCGCACCGTCTCGGACTAAAATAGGTAAGCCTGTAGCGGGATCGTTGGCTGGCATCCCGACATAACGAGCGATCGCTTCATCAGCCTTTGCATCTCTCCCAAGGGAAACTGACCAAGCTTGTGCAGCCGTCAACAGCTTTTCACCGGCTTTACCCTTTGCAAATTGCTCTGGTGTATTGCCCCACCCTTGAAACACGGTGTAAGCTAACAAAGCATTTTGGACTATTCTTCGCCCCAAGGGACGACCCAGCACTCGCAAACACCAAGCTTGGTTTAAGTTCCAGTCATCACTAACATCGTGGTCATCAAAGATAGTGTACGTGGGAATATTGGCAAGGGCGCGACGTACTTTCCAAAGGGTGTAGATGAATTGGCGTAAATGCCAGACTGCTTGGTTCCAATCTTTGATAGCATGGCGATCGCGCATTACTTGGTCTCCTTGGGGAAATGTAGTCGGCCAGCACACTGGCGACCAAGCTAGTAAATAAGTAGCGTAATATTCACCCAGGCTGAACAGATGACTGTTAACTTTCTCCGATTTATTATGTAATCCTGCGGTCAAACCAGCTTGATTTGTGGCAACATCAGCCCGCTCTCCAGGGGGTAGCTGTTGGAGGGTGCAGTAAACTCCATTCATCGGCAGTTGTTCTTCCCAACCCAACAGGGCATCACCAAGACTAGTGGCAACCCACAGCGATGGATCTGCTACATCGTCACCGTAAATTTGATCTCCAGTGAGGAACAGCTGATGAGGGCGATGTTGGGGTTGATTAGCTGAAGCCTCAATCAAACTGTCAAGAATCGGCAGTGCATCAAACCCATGACCATGAGGTTTACGGCAGGAAGCATGGACAATTTGCAAATCTTGTAGACGGTTTGGTGGCAAAACAAAGGTTGGTTTTTGATGCTCAAAGTAGCTGATGCTGACTGTAGGAAAAGAGTTTGAGCATAATGCTTGTTGCATTTGCTGGGTTTGGTCAGCAAGGGTAAACTGGAGGTCATAAGCATAGATGTAACCTGCTGTTAGGCGATACCCAATTGGAGATCGAGCCGTTATAGCAACTACATGAAGATTTTTACCCAGAGCAAAGGTAGAGCCTTCTCCCTCTAATAAGCAATTTCCTAGCGCTTCACCATCATTTGTTGTTTCAAAAACCTTGAGTTCTACTTGACAAGACTGTTTTAGAGCCACCCATACTGTCACTGACTCTGGTTCAGTATGTTTTAGAATTGGCCCCGCCAAAATTAGCGGCAGTTGTTGTAAAAACTCGTCCCCAACTTGATACTTCATTGCAAACAGTTGACAAAATGGTGGGTTTTAGATGATATTGCTTTATTTATATAATCCAATCACCAAATGGGGACGAGTGTTTCGCCAGTCCTCGATCTGACATATCCATGATGAGCGATGCCTTCTGTGCGAGACGCTACGCGAATGGCGGGCTACGCCTACGCTAAACTGTAAAATATGCTAATCAACTGCAAAACCATCTGCCTTGAAAACCGACAGCATATTTTACCGCATCTTTCAAAGTTTCCCCAGCACCTTTTTTGAACTCATCAACCAACCGCCATCACTGGCCAGTGCTTACCAATTTTCCTCAGTCGAAGTCAAACAACTAGCATTTAGAATTGATGGCGTATTTTTACCAAATACTCTAGAACTACCGATTTATTTTGCTGAGGTGCAATTTCAACCTGATAAAAAAATCTATTCCCGTTTATTCGCTGAAATCTTTAACTATCTCGACAAAACTGAATTAATTAACAACTGGCGGGGTGTTGTCATCTTCCCCAATCGCAGCGTTGATACTGGAGATACAGAAAGATATGCCGAATTACTTAACTCACAACGAGTGACTCGCGTTTATCTGAACGAGTTAAGCTCAATTACCACATCATCAATCGGGATTGAGACAGTCAAACTAATCATCGAACCAGAATCAACTGCAACAACGAAAGCTATCGAAATTGTCAACAGCGCCCGAAAAGAAATTCTCAATACCGCCCAACAACGGGAAATTATACAATTGATAGAAACGATATTAATCTACAAATTGCCGCGCTTGAGCCGGGAGGAGATGGGAAAAATGTTCGGATTAAGTGAGTTAAAGCAAACTAAATTTTACCAAGAAGTTTTTGCAGAGGGTAAAGAAGAAGGCAAGCTAGAAACAATACCTCAGCTATGGGCATTAGGATTGAGTATTGAACAGATAGCTCAAGCGTTAGGTTTGGATGAAGAAGTTGTTAGGCAAGCTGTACAAGCAAAATCATAAAATGATGGAGAGTATTATCCAGAACCTTTGTAGAGATGTAGCAGTGCTACGTCTCTACATTTATTTTAGAGATGTCTTTTACTTAATTCCGAGCGATACCTTCTTGACGCGCTGCTTGTTGCACAGCAGATGCAACAGCTTTGGCTACTCGCTCATCAAAGACTGAAGGAATAATATGCTCCCGATCTAAATCTGAAGGCTTGACTAAAGAAGCGATCGCATTTGCAGCTTCTAAGTACATTGTGGTGGTAATTGTTTTTGCCCGACAATCTAAAGCACCACGGAATACCCCAGGAAAAGCTAGGACGTTATTGATTTGATTCGGATAATCACTGCGACCGGTAGCGATAACAGCAACATCTTTGCTGATTAATTCTGGCTGAATCTCTGGAATGGGATTTGCCATTGCAAACACAATTGGGTCTTTCGCCATCGAATGCACCATTTCTGGTGTCAAAACTCCTGGGGCGCTAACACCAATAAACACATCTGCACCTTGCATTGCACCCGCTAACGTACCCTGAGCTTTCACGGCAAATTCGAGTTTTTCTTCTGTCAAATCGGTGCGACTGGTAGAGATAATCCCTTTAGAGTCGCACATCCAGATTTTTTCTGCCCCAGCTTTACGGAGTAAGCGAGCGATCGCAATTCCCGCCGCCCCAGCACCGTTAATCACGATGCGGATTTCTGCCATTGTCTTATGTACCAGTTTTAGAGAATTAAACAATGCTGCTAAGGTGACAATGGCTGTACCGTGCTGATCGTCATGAAAAACGGGGATATCTAACTCTTCGCGCAATCTCTTTTCAATTTCAAAGCAGCGAGGTGCAGCGATATCCTCTAAATTCACACCCCCAAAAACTGGCGCGATATTCTTAACTGTCTGGATAATCTCTTCTGTATCTTGGGTAGCCAGACAGATGGGAAAAGCATCTAGCCCCGCAAATTCCTTGAATAGCATTGCTTTGCCTTCCATGACTGGGAGAGCAGCAGCTGGGCCGAGATTTCCCAATCCCAAAACGGCACTACCATCAGTAACAATGGCAACAGTGTTTTGTTTGATGGTTAACTTGTAAACTTCCTCTGGATCTTGAGCGATCGCCGTACAAATTCGACCGACTCCAGGTGTGTAAGCCATTGCTAGATCGGATACACTCTTCAGAGGAATTCTGCTAGTAATGCTGATTTTGCCACCGCGATGCAAGTTAAAGGTGCGATCGTAAACACTGAGTAGCTTGATGTCTGGCAATGCTTTCACTGCTTGCACAATGGTTTCAGCATGTTCGGTACTAGCAGCATCTACAGTCAAATCGCGGGTGGACTCTTTGCGGGTTTGCTCGATTAGATCGATTTGACCGAGATTACCGCCAGTATTTGCGATCGCCTGGGTTATCGATGCCAACATCCCTATACGATTAGGAATCTGCAAGCGTAGCGTCAAACTAAAACTAGAATTAGGAGTTAGGTCTGTCATGTTGATTTTGGATTTTAAGTTTTAGATTTTATATTGAATTGAGACGAAAACTAAAATCTCAGACTTGTAGTCAGTGGAAACACAATTAATGTCGTCAGTAGTTAGTTTACTCACTGCTGGCAGTTTTGATAATTATTTTTATTTATATCAGTGTATTTACCAATACAAATGAGTCACAATTTAGTAATTGTACCCAAAGACAGCAGATATTTTTTAAAATTTTATTACTCAGCAACCTTGTCCGGCTAAATGTTCAACAAATTTCGTGTGTTCTTGTGAATTTAACCCTTGTTGCAACACTGCTAAAACTTGCGTCATGTCTCCTGTAATTAGTGAGGTGACGGCTAACCACAAACCTGGAAATATCCTACTTTTAATCACACCATCTATATCTGCTACGAGTGGCAAATATTCACCATTTTGCAAACAGAACCAGTCGAGTTTATTCTCTAAAGTCTGCCAGACGATATATTCCTGCACTCCGTTACGACGGTAGGCGCGTTTTTTGTCGTACAAATCAATAGATGCACTACTGGCTGCTACTTCTGCTACTAATTCTGGTGCGCCTTCTACGTAATCATCTTCACCGATCTGTGCCTGTCCTCTGGCGGGTTTATCTATCAACAGCAAAACATCAGGCTGTGGCTCATTGTCTAAATCCAAGCGCACGGTAGCATTGTCGCCTAGTTCTACCCCTGGAGTGGAAACTTTGTAATTTCCCAACCAGATAATTAAGTTTCCATGAGGCAAACCATGATTTCTAAAACGCAGTGGTGATGCCACGTAGACGACTCCTTCGATTAATTCTGCTTTTTTATCGGGCATTGCTGTATAACGACGCTCGAATTCGTGGCGGGTTAGGCGATCGCCACTTTCTAAGGGAGGGATGGAAGCGCTATTATTTAAGCCATGTTCCACGGAAGCCGCCATTAACTAATTCCTCATCAGCAGGAGTTGTAGCTTGAATCTAACATAGTGGAGTCTGATGTCTTAGGTAGCTAAATAAAAAGCGCCCTCCAGCAATGGAGGGCGCTTTTTATTTAGCTAATCTTCAGAATTAACCGTTGATAGCAGGAGCAGTCATTGCTACAGGAGTAACTTCACCAGCAGCTAAGTCTAGGGGGAAGTTGTGAGCGTTACGCTCGTGCATTACTTCCATACCCAAGTTAGCGCGGTTGATTACGTCTGCCCAGGTGCTGATAACGCGACCTTGGGAGTCAATGATTGATTGGTTGAAGTTGAATCCGTTCAGGTTGAACGCCATCGTGCTGATACCCAAAGCGGTGAACCAGATACCGACGACAGGCCAAGCTGCGAGGAAGAAGTGCAGTGAACGGCTGTTGTTGAAGGAAGCGTATTGGAAGATCAAACGACCGAAGTAACCGTGGGCTGCAACGATGTTGTAGGTTTCTTCTTCTTGACCGAACTTGTAACCGTAGTTAAGAGATTCGGTTTCGGTGGTTTCACGCACCAAGGAAGAAGTTACTAGAGAACCGTGCATTGCAGAGAACAAGGAACCACCGAATACACCTGCCACACCTAACATGTGGAAGGGGTGCATCAAGATGTTGTGTTCTGCTTGGAACACAATCATGAAGTTGAAGGTTCCAGAGATACCCAAAGGCATACCATCAGAGAAAGAACCTTGACCGATGGGGTAGATCAAGAATACTGCGGTAGCGGAAGCCAAAGGTGCGCTGTAAGCTACGCAGATCCAAGGACGCATACCCAAGCGGTAAGAAAGTTCCCACTGACGACCGAGGTAGCAAGCGCAACCGATCAAGAAGTGGAAAACTACCAACTGGTAAGGGCCACCGTTGTACAACCACTCATCTAAGGAAGCAGCTTCCCAAATTGGGTAGAAGTGCAAACCGATAGCGTTGGAGGAAGGTACTACTGCACCAGAGATGATATTGTTCCCGTAGATCAAGGAACCTGCGACTGGTTCGCGGATACCATCAATGTCTACTGGAGGTGCTGCGATGAAGGCAATTACGAAGCAGGCAGTAGCAGCTAGTAGGGTTGGGATCATTAGAACACCAAACCAACCGATATATATACGGTTGTCGGTGCTGGTGATCCACTCGCAAAAGCGATCCCATACGTTAGCGCCAGAGCGCCGTTGTAAGGTTGTGGTCATGGTTTTATAAGTGCTGTTTTTTTTATCAAAAATTGAACAAGCGGATATTATTGTCGCCTGTTAAGTTACAGTCTACATGAATTTACTTGGATGCGGACTGTGGCTTAATATTCTGTAATTAAATTCCTTAAAAAGCTCATCAAACTGTAAAGTTTTACTACTTAAACAAGACTGATAAGAGTGATAGATTAACTCTCTGTAAGGCATTTCAACACCAGACTAGTTATAACTTTCAATGATGCGATCGCCTATTTAATTCTCTTTACATTACTTTACAAACCGCCTGTTGAAAAAATTTTAATTTTTGTTGATTTGTAACAAAATAATAAGTTGTAAATTGCCTTATGTTGCTGTCGATTGTTGGTAGAAACTTAAAAATCAAAGTATATATAGGGCAAACTACCTTCAGGAGCTAATAACCAAACAGCGTAGAAACATAGAGGGACAAAGACAAGCTTAATAGGCCAGTTAAACTCTAACTTCAGCATTCTGTTGAAGGTATAGACTACAGCCATCATGGCCGCTAACGCTAGAAGTACCCAAGTAAGTTGGTATTGACTGATGTTTAAGGCTTCTACATAGACTTTTTCGGCAAACTGAGCGTCAGCAGGATAACCCAAAAGGTGTCGAATTACTAAAGAAGAGTCTTGGAGATT
This sequence comes from Nostoc sp. 'Peltigera membranacea cyanobiont' 232, assembly GCF_002245985.1. Taxonomy (NCBI): domain Bacteria; kingdom Bacillati; phylum Cyanobacteriota; class Cyanophyceae; order Nostocales; family Nostocaceae; genus Nostoc; species Nostoc sp. 'Peltigera membranacea cyanobiont' 232. Next base: position 7,040 of record NZ_NOLK01000119.1, on the reverse strand, counting down.
AGGTAGACGGAACCAAATCCAAGAGGTAAAAACCATCAGCTGAGTCAATAACCAAGCCACAAAGATACCTAGAGGATTTTGCCAGAAATGTTCTAGATTTTCAAAGCGATCGCTCATCGCATCTGTAAGTCGATGAACCACCAAAGCTAACCCGTGGAATATGCCCCAAATGACATAACCTAAAGAAGCCCCGTGCCAGATACCAGCGATTAGCATCACAATAAATAAATTCCAGCAGGTACGGACTAAACCCCGACGGGAACCACCCAAAGGAAAGTAGACATAGTTACGCAGCCAATCTCCTAGAGTGATATGCCAGCGCCGCCAAAATTCTCCAATACTGGTGCTGAAGTAGGGAAAGTCAAAATTCTCAGGTAGAACCAAGCCAAAAAGCAAGGCACTCCCACGGGCAATATCTACGTAACCATTGAAATCTAGATATAACTGCAAGCCGTAGGCGAATATAGCTAACCAGAGATCGGTACTACCGGCCCGTTGTAAGTTACCAAAACATAAATCGACAAAAATTCCTAGGTGGTCTGCAAAAATACCTTTTTTGACTGCGCCTCTGGCAATTAACCATAGCGCCTCTGCTACTCTATCGGCACTGGGAAAATCTAGCGTATTGAATTGATTTGCTAAGTTGTGATAGCGCGTAATCGGGCCGGAAATCAGTTTGGCGAAGAATAATTTGTAGGTGGCAAATTTGAGAAACTGCTCAGTAGCAGGGGCACCGCGATAGACATCGATTAAATAGGCAATGCATTCAAAGGTGAAAAATGAAATTCCCAAAGGTGCAATCAATTTAAAGGAATTATCTGGTGAGTTGGTTTGGATATTGAAAACAAACTTGAATAAAGGGGTTAGATACTTAAAAGTTAATAATAGTAAAACATTTAGAGTTATACCCAACCACAAAAGTTTTAGACGACGACGATTCCAGTCACCTTGAGCAAATTGCCACTCTTCATTAGAAATTTGCCAGTCAAGAGAATGTTTTCCTGGTGATGTATTTTTTCCAATCTCCAGTCCCACACGGAAATTAATAAACGTCAATGCTAATAGTAATGGTATGTATTGGATGTGCAAAGATGCGTAAAAAACCAAACTAGCAATTAACAACGTCCACAGTCGCAATTTCTGTTGTGCTAAAGACCAGTAAATTCCTAAAACACTCAACAAGAACAGCCCATAGAAAATTGATATAAAGTTCATTTTTTAGTCATTTGTCATTTGTCATTTGTCATTGGGCATTGTAGATTATTCTCCTGCATCCCCAATCCCCATTCCCCTACTGCTTACTTCACTGGCCAAGGAATCATCGGGTCATTAGCCAGCTTTTTAGAGACTTCGTATGCGCCAAAACGGTTGAGATGGCTGGGATCGGAAAAGTAGTCATTTGCTTTTGGCCACTTTTGGCTTAAATCTCGATAAATAAAGTTGGGATTAGTCGCTAAACGCAACATATATTGCTGAAATTGTTGCTCATATTGTTTACGCACTGGATCTAAATAATCTGCCGTGAGAGGCATGTTAACAAAGACTAAGGAAATTTTCTGAGACTGGGTAAACTGAAGTACTTCTTGGAAAGCAGTATCTTGCTGTCCTTCTACTTGGAAAGATTTATAGTCGTTGTCGTAATTTCCGGGAACTCTAGAATGTTTTTGATAGTACCTAGCAGGATTGAAGCGAATAGACAAAGGTAGAAAGCCATCAAAGTCAACTGCTTGCTGAGAAATACTCTCATCTGAAGTCCCATCTGTTAGCTGTTTTTCTGATGCAACTGTCTGACTTCGACCAAGTATAAGCAATTGTTTTTGCAGTAAACTCTTTATTTGGTCGCGGTTTTGATAGCTAGCAGAAACAGATGCTAGAGCCTGATTTAACGACTTATTGACAGCTTGATATGTGCTGACCTCTTGTTTTTCTTCGTTGGTTTTTTGTTCTGCCGAATTTACTGTATTCTCTTTCTCTGGCAAATCATTGGTACTTCCATTTGTTGGTGTTTTTTGAAATGCTTGTTTATAACCAGCTGACGCAGCAAGGGATTTAAAGGTAATATCCTCGCGTCCACCGTTGAAAGCACGCGCACCATCTGCCCAGATAATTATTTTGGGTAGTTCTGATGGTTCCAGCACGTGGCGAATTACAAAGTCTACAACTTGTGCGGTAGCACCGTTGATGCCAAAGTTAAACACGTCAAGATTTGGATATCCCTGAGTTGCTAAAGCTTTAGAAAGTGCTGCCGGATCTACTCCTCTAAGGGCGCGGGAGGAGCCAATAATTAATATATCTGGCGGAGTACCGGTTCTAGCCAAACGCTGTTTGTACAGTGCTAGTTGTTCGTCTAACTGTCTAACATTGAAACTTGGCATCTGCGATCGCGCTGCTAAAAGAATAGCTGTTGCGGTTGCTTTTTCTTTCAGTGGTGCGGCTGCCAAATTCTTTGTCGGGGTATCATCACTTTGGGTAAATTCCGAAGCATTAAATACAGAACTCTGATTTGGAGGAGATTTTATTTTAGAAGTGTGGCTAAAAAATGTCGTTTTCTGACTCTGAGTTTTCCCAGATGTCAAAGATGTCTTTTGCCCAGAAGATGATGAAGCCACAACACTGGCTACTTTTGGCGAACTCGGCGTAGTTTGTGCAATAATTCGACCCAACACCCAATCAGTTTGCAGGGTGAGTAATAATCCCAGTGTTCCCCAAACTAGAGCAATTTTAAGTCCTTGATCGTCAGGGTTTTGTTCTACTGGCTGGTCGCTTTCGGTAAATAGCTGGCTTTTTAACAGGAATTTTTTCGCGGTTGCACTTGCCGTTGCTATCCAATCTCGCGCTACTTCTGTCACAAAACTTTGAACTTCTTCTGTCGTTAAGTCGGGGCGCAAAATTGGCTCACTAGTCTCAGAGGGTACTAAATCATTAACGTATTTAGAAGTAGCAGCGAATTCTGGGGTTGCTTCTGGTACTAAACGTTGGCGATGTTCGAGATCGACGCCATAGTGCCAAAAAGGTTCTTTATTCCCAGCCCGGCGACCGTAGATACGTACTCCCATAATACCGGGAATTTTCAAATGGCGGATAAACTGCGTAATTTTACTTGCTACTTGTTGACGACCTGGACAAACAGGCGCATCACATAAGATATGCAGTAAATCATTTTTTTTCAACAGGAGGACGCGAATTCCACCTGTCAATAAACGCCAATCCAGATCGGGATTGAGTAAACGCTCCAGTAAAAATATGATGGCTGGTTCATCGCCAGTATTTGCCAAATCTAGCGGGGATGTGGCAAAGGCGGGATGGTTTGTGGCGGGTAAAGCTAGCCAATCAATCCAAGTGGGTTGCTTGTCGCCTGCTTTTTGTCCGTATACGGTGGCGGCAAGAATGCCTTGAGCGGCGATCGCTTCTAGCTGGGGGACAATGGCCTCTAAGCACACTGCTTTGTCTGGAATTGGCGCAGTTCCTAAAGGATCAAAAGCTGGCGTACAAAAGATATGTAGTGTTGATTCTTTCAGAGAAGCTTGGACAGCAACTTTTAATCCTGATAGTACCTCAGTTAATAATCGGGCGATCGCTTGGATATCACCCCAACGCGCCCATTCTTTCAGCATTACCTCTGGCGGCGTTAAATCCACACGCAGCAGCCAATCAGGGGCTGTTTCGCCCCTTACCTGGGAAACAATTACGGCATCTTGGTAGCCGGAAAGCTTGAGATAACGTAACTTCTGTGCTATTGGTTCAGCAAGCAACGATGCATCGGGGCTATAGCTCGACTGGCAAAATATCCACAGGCGATTTTCTTCTGGCTGAGAGTTCTTTGATGATTTATATGGCTTAATCTTTGCCTGTACTGACACACCTAGCGTACTTAGAGTTTCGCTGAGATATCGAGCGATCGCCTCTGGGTTCCCTTGGCGTGCCAAACTCTCGTTAGAGACAATTAGCGCCCCACCCGATTGTTTTGATTTTTCTGAGTCTGCTAGCAGCGCTTGCTGTACCCGATCCAGATGCTTATCTATTTGATTCAAGTGAACCCGATGGCACCATGAGGGGCGCTGTTCCCCTTTTCTTCGACCATAGACAAATACTTGATATATTGAGGTTTGTTCGCTGCTTGTGAGGATATCTAAGTTTGTTTGCTGTAGTGCTTGCAGCAAATCAGACAAAGTACGCCAACGCTGCGGACATTCTGTACCTTCACAAAGAATATGAAGGTCATTTCCCCGTAACCGGACTTTCACCCCGAAAGTGTTGATCCCTGTTGCTTGGCTTACCCATTGCACTAAGGATTGCTGGCGATCTGGTAATACTGTTTTCATGGGAAGTTAACTTTACAGTCAGCGATTGTTGGGGGATAGTGCCTGCACTTGTAAACTAGAACCATAGGTCTATCACACTCTGACGTTTTTTTTTAACAATTTTGTTACCTTCGGAGCTCACAAAATCGGCCAAGATAGTCTTGTACAGGTTGCAAGTCTGACTAATATTGAGTTTTGCGTTTATTTTACTAATAGGGAGTCACAATTCAGAAGTCAGAAGTCAGAATAATTCTATATGACTAACTGATGACTTGTCCTTTAATACCGGATTCGCGTCTACTCCACCTGATGGACGAAACAGACAACAAGTTTATCTCATTTAAAGTCCATCCCTCGATCGTTGGAGTCATCTTAACTCCTAATTTCTGACTACTGTACAGACGCGATTAATCGCGTCTCTACTCATATCCCATAACCAAAAATTAGCAATGCCTCCTGCCAACCAAGAACCCTCAACCAACCCGCCATCCAATCTCGATTTATTTACCATTCCCAAATCGTTCCTTTTACAAATAGGTACAGCCTCTATATTACTGCTGCTAATTACCGGAAAAACCACCGTAAGGGCACTAGAAACCATCGGGGAAGCCAGTGAAGAATTGTTTCGAGGCGATCGCCTACCCATTCTTGACTTCCCAGAGGAGCGCGAAACTAATCAAACTTAGAAAATATACACCAAATAATTATTTGCTCAGGAATAACCCGATGAGCATTCAGTAGAAAACCTAGAAGCGTAAACAGTAATTAGCTTTACAAGATAGAGAATATGGGTTCCCTTTTATACTCTTCGTCTCAAACTGCGGATATATACCCGGTGTCGGAATTATTTTTGCGTCATCGTCTCCAGGTAGTGGAAGAATTGTGGGAGTCAGTTCTCCGGCAAGAATGCGGTCAAAATATGGTAGATTTGTTGCGGCAGTTGCGCGATTTGTGTTCGCCAGAAGGACAGGCAACAAATGACCAAGCATCCTCAGCCGTCAAATTAATTGAACAACTAAATATCAACGAAGCAATCCGCGCGGCTCGTGCTTTCGCTCTCTATTTTCAGTTGATTAACATCATCGAGCAGGAATACGAGCAACGGCAGCAATTGAGTCGCTATGAGGCAGAAACAGAAGCGACAGAAGCAGAAAGAGCATCTAATGTCAACTATTCGTCCAATCAAAGAGAAAATGACGCGCCTGTTAGCAAGGGACTAGCAGCAGAATTCCTGACTAAGAATTATCTAGAAAAAGCACCAGTCAAACCAAAAGGGACTTTCGCTGCTTTGTTTCCCTATTTATTCAAATTGAATGTACCACCCCAGCAAATTCAACGTCTAATTGCTCATCTAGATGTCCGCTTAGTTTTCACAGCGCACCCAACGGAAATTGTTCGTCACACTATCCGTGATAAACAGCGACAGGTGGTGCAACTCTTGCAAAAACTGGATGCTTTGGAAAACCATTCTGGTGCTGCATCTGGCGGATATGCTTGGGAAGCAGCAGATGTTCGCGAACAATTACTCGAAGAAATTCGCTTGTGGTGGCGCACTGACGAACTTCATCAGTTTAAACCCACGGTGTTAGATGAAGTTGATTATGCCCTGCACTACTTCCAAGAAGTTTTATTTGATGGCATCCCCCAACTTTATAAACGTTTCAAACACACCCTATCTAGTACCTTTCCTTGGCTAGAACCACCGAGTAAAAACTTTTGCTCTTTCGGCTCCTGGGTAGGCTCAGACAGAGATGGGAACCCATCAGTCACACCAGAAATTACCTGGCAAACAGCTTGCTATCAGCGCAAAATGGTGCTGGGGAGATATATTCAGTCAGTGAAAAATCTGATTGAATTGTTGAGTGTGTCGATGCATTGGAGTGATGTCTTACCAGATTTGCTGGAATCTCTAGAGTTAGATCAGTCCCAGTTGAGTGAGGTATACGACGCGCTAGCACTGCGTTATCGACAAGAACCATATCGGCTGAAACTAGCTTATGTGCTGAAACGGCTAGAAAATACCCGCGATCGCAATCTCGCTTTGTACAATCGAGAAACGCCAAAAAATCAAGATAGTCCCCTATATCGTTCGGGAGACGATTTTTTAGCAGAATTGCGGCTGATTCAGCGCAACTTGACAGAAACAGGTTTAAGCTGTCGAGAATTAGAAAATCTCATCTGTCAAGTCGAAATTTTTGGCTTTAACTTGACACAGCTAGATATCCGTCAAGAATCATCCCGCCATGCCGATGCGCTGGATGAGATACTACAATACCTGCAAATATTACCTCAACCTTACAACGAACTATCTGAGGAGCAAAGAGTCGCTTGGCTCACAGGAGAACTGCAAACCCGTCGGCCGTTAATTCCGGCAGAATTGCCATTCTCTGAAAAAACCAACGATGTAATTGAAACCTTTCGCATCGTGCGATCGCTGCAACAAGAATTTGGTCTTAACATCTGCCAAACTTACATTATCAGCATGTGCCGCGACGTAAGCGACGTGCTAGAAGTACTACTGTTAGCCAAAGAAGCCAGACTTTTTGACCCCGCCATAGCCGTGGGAACCATTCAAGTTGTCCCCCTATTTGAGACAGTAGAAGACTTACAACGCTCTAGAAGCGTCATGCGGAAACTCTTTGAACTCCCCTTATATCGCGCTTTGTTAGCCGGCGGCTACGAACAGACAAAAGCAGAAGATACCGATGAAAATTCATCCTCCCCTGCCCCCCATGCTCC
>NZ_NOLK01000118.1:0-25115 GCF_002245985.1 Nostoc sp. 'Peltigera membranacea cyanobiont' 232 | reverse complement strand
ATTGCTTCAATGGTTAGCTTGTTTCCTGTGGCTTTGCTTTGGGCGATCGCTAACCACCATGCTGAGAAAGTAGAACTACCAGAAGCTTACGACGAATTAGTAGAAAAATATTATGGAACAGTTCAATAATTATCCTGAAAACATCAGTTTAGAATCTGTACTCGCACTTGGAATAATTCCTGATGAACGGGACTATAAAGAACTGTTCATTGATGCTCGTCTCAAGTGGATTTCGGAAAATGACCCTCACAATCCTCTGAAGAACTTTAATATGGTTGACTCTCAAAGTGAAATAGATTTTTTTGTGTCTCGACAGCATGAATTAGAACAAGAAAAAGAAAGGCATATTCATCAGGGAATGCTTCAGTTGCAACAAGAAATCCAAGAAATTCAAACAGCCGAACTGCCTGATTTTGCTATCAGCATAATCGGCCCAGATTATGTGGTGCAAGATAGAATCCAGAAATATCAACAGCAAGAAATCAACAAACGAGAAGTAATTTATCAGAACGAAGTTAAATTAATTACAGGCAGATATAATAGCCTCAAACAGCAATGTGAAGAACGGATTAACCAAGCTCGTGCTAACTATCAAGCTGCCTTTCGCATCTGGCAAGAAGAGCGTAGCTGGCAACTAGAAACTGGTGAACAAAGGGGTAGAAGGGTAGAGGAGCAGAGGGGAAAGAGGTAATATTTAATTCTTCCCAATCCCTAATCCCTAATCCCCAATACCCCAATACCCCAATACCCCAATACCTAATACTTATGAAAAACTACTTTTTTCAAGCTGCAAAGATATTTTTTAATCCAGAAACTCTAGTTCCCTTCATTATCGGTACGATTTTTTTATCTGTTTTAGGGAATGCTCTCACCCAAATATTGTTTAATGTTTTTGGCACTACCACAACTGCTGCTGTGGGAATTGCTTTAGGATCTGTATTGATTTTTATGTTTTCGGTATGGTTTTTGGCTAAATCGTTAAGCAAAGTGCGATCGCCTGAAATCGATTTAGGTAAATTGCCCCCCAAGAAACACAAAGGACTAATGTTGTTAGTGAGTCGGCATGAACCTTGTAAAAAAGCAATAGAGTATCATCTCCCAGAACTAGAATATTGTTGGTTAATTTGTTCTTCCCAGTCTCTTGATTTAGCCAAAAAGTTAAAACAGGATTTTCCGACGTTAAAAATTGCAGAACCAATTGTAGTCAACGATATCTACGATCCTCTAGAGTTCTATCAAGTTGTGAAAAAAATCTACAAAAATCTCCCCCCAGGATGGACAATAGAAGATGCGATCGCTGATTTTACTGGCATGACTGCCCAAGGTAGTGTGGGAATGGTACTTGCTTCGTTGTCTGTACAAAGTCTCTTACAATACACGCCAGCTGAATTTAAAGATGGACAACCTACTGGTTATTCTCTCAACCCGATTGAAATTACTCTCAAGGAGCAGTTTCGCAGAGGGAAAAACTAAGTAATATTTTTATCCATGTCAATGTTTATACTTTTAGTTTAAGTTTGCAGGCGATCGTTATTGGTAAAGATTTTACTCAATTTCAGTAAAAGTATTGTTATAAGCTGTTGCGTATTTAATTTGTATATGCGATGCGGGCAAGATGCCCGCACTACAATAATTTTACGTTTTCGTACTATACAATTTAGATGCACATCAGCTTATCTAGGTTTGAGGCAATTTGTATGAGTTTTGTATTAGCTTCATCTACACACCTCGGCGAATGGCTGAAACCCTATGTTTTTCGTTGAGGTGTGTCGATTGCTTACAGGGAGCGGGTTTGAGGTATGTCATACACCAAGTTTTTCGGGAGGATGTACAATATTTTTAGAAGTGTGTCGATTTGGCGGCTGAAACCCTTACTGGGTAAAGGCTCCTAGACGAACTCCCTACCGATTGGGTTAAATCGGATTATTTGGAAACAATTAAAAACCTCCTGTATCCGTAATTTGGAGCAGGAGGTTATTTTTAATTAAAAGAAAGTATTGAATAAAAAAAACGATTGTTAATTGTTCCCTTATTTAAGGATTCTTATTAACTTCTTCCTCTTTACCATAGCGATATAGAATTAATTTACCTTGGGAAGAACGACAGCTAACCCGCACTCCTTGAGTGACGCGAAAGTGGTCAATATCTCCCATATTAGTATACTTGTCATACTGCAATCCCCCGTGTTTTTTGAGAATAGTAGTATCACCTTCAGAATCTCTTAAGAGATAGGAAACTTTAGCTAAAGTCTCTTGTAACTTTACCCTTTGTTGCTTCTCTTTTACCCTTTTGTAGTCAGCTTCAAAGGAATCTTGATACTCTAAATTGAAAAAGTCAAGTAAATCTTCTGAGAGCAAATGGTCTTTACACTGATTCCAGATTAACTGTCCCCAAGTCGAAAGCGTCATTTGCTCGTCAACTTCTGCAAGCATAGCTTCGGGAATTCCGACTGTTTCACTTGCAGAGAGTCCAGCGCCAGCATCCAATAATGCTAGTTGACGTGCATAAGGTTTAATTAAAGAAACATCTACAGCTATCGGTAAGCGCGGGATAGTAATTAAATCAGATTTTTCGCCTTCAAAGATATAAATTATTTCATCAGCATAAAACATGCCAATAGTATTGAGATAACCTTGTAAACTCTTGAAACTACCAACCAAATTAAAATAAATTTTGTATTTATCCCGTTTCAATTGTGGTATCGTATCTTGTAACCAAACAATTAACGCATCAATCCCCAGAGAAAAAGCTTCAGTACTAGCAGTAGAAAGCCCACTAGGAGCAAAAGTACTAGTATTATTTAACCCTTGTTTTCTAAGAAAATCTTCAACAATTTTGGCACTAGTTTTACCTTGGGCTGTATCAGTAGCAACGAGAAAGTGAATATCTTCTTTTCCCTGACTTAAATTATCTTGATAAATACCATAAATTCCATTCAACTCTGCACTAGCACGACGAATCTGGGAAATTTTAGCACCTAAAAGTTGTTCGTCGGCTCTTTGTTTGAGAATTACAATAATCTGCTTGACATCCTCTGGTGTTTTATCTTCATTCAGATTTGCAGTATCCCGCAAGCGCGAATACCAATCTTTTTCGTCAGGATTGGCTCGGTTGATTTGATTGGTGAGTAAGCTAGTACCAATGGTAGAAATAATAACTTTACGCATGATCGTTTGGAAGGTAGGGTGAGGATAAGAAATATTTTAGCTTTAGCTGCGATCGCATCTCGTAATTTCTCTAGCAAAAGTCATCAGCTTTGATATGGAATGTCATATTTTTGACTTTTGCTAGAATTATCAGCAATCAATTGTTGATTTTCATTAGTTTACTTAATCTCGACGGAACACTCGTTTGATATCTTTATCATCATTGAAGGCTTTTCTAATTTTTTCAGCAACTCCTAAAGCGTTAGGAATAGTATATAGAAAGAGTTTAGAATGGGAATAATCGCTAGAGAATATCCGAATATCTCCTAATAAAAGAGATTTTTTGCCTAAGCAGCTTCTAGCAAAGTCTAACAACTGATATAGCGGCCCTCTTTCTACCTGAATATCCAGCACGCGATAAAGTTCAATAAAATTGACTTCCTTCCAAGAAACACCAGTTTTGGTAATTAATCTTTGGGTGGTTAAAACATAACTGGTAGAGCGAACTTGAATGTATTGCCAATACAAATATGGCAGAGGTAGAATCGTCCAAATTAGAATAATTAGCAGCAGATGTAAGAGAAAATTATCAATTAAAATTTGGAATAAAGAGGGATGAAAGTTTAAAATTTCCTCTTCTGCTGCTTGCGAAATGATAGTTGCTTTGTTGATTTTCTTCATTATCTCTGCTCCAAATTGCTATGTAATTGCTGTTTCTGATTGCAATTGGAGTATCACATAGCATTGGAAACAGAGATTTCCAAGATAGAGCGGATTCTCAAGTATCAAAAACTGGTCGCGTTCCCCAAGTTAAATTTAATTGTGCGTTATCCAAGCTTTCAATAAAGGGTTTAAGTTGGTTTCCTTGAGTTCGGTGTCGCCAAGGAGAATTGGATGTGCGATCGCCATGAAATACTGTGACAATTTCCAAGTATTGTCTACCATCAATAGGTAACATTCTATGCCAGACAGAACTAACAAAAAAAGGTCTTTTATCACCTTCATTTCTACCACCAATAGCTGGAGTTGTTTTGAAAGTTTCATTATGAAATAACTCAACAACTTCAGACCTATTAACCAATTTACAGTAAACTGCAACACGTTTCGGATGCCAAGATTCTCTCCAATCCATTGCTTGAGGTGGCCTTGAAGCTAAACGTTGACAGCAAATCTTGTACAAATCTTCCAAGAAATTTTGCAAATCGGCGGATGTTTTAATATTTAGCAAATTAGAGTCAGTAGATTCCCAATGACAACCAATATGTATGCGTCTACGCCTTACATATTCCGGGTAAAACTTTTTATGGAAAACCCTACGCCATGATTTGCCAAATCCACCCATAACAAAAGCAAACTTGATAACCCATTCGATAAATCTCAGGTCAGTTTGGGATGCACTAATATGCAAATCACTGTCCCTTCTGGAAGTGCTTCAACATTAAAAAATGCCCATCCTTTAGCTTTTTTCTGCTTCTCATCAAGAGCAACCCGACTTTGACGGTAAAGTGCCATGTCGTGAATCATTGAAATATCTGTGTCTTCAACAACTAACAGCAGATAATTATTAGCATCACTCACATTTTTTGGCATGTATTCCGCCAGAGTTTTATCCTCATTTGCTAATGGTAAAAATCCCAAGTTAAAAAATAAAGTTTTGCTAGATGTTTTACCGCAATAACTGTAAGGTTCAAAAGTATGTGGTGGTTTGCCAGTTAGCTTTTGATATCGCTTGAGTAAAGCAGGACAAGATACCCGCACCACTGGTTGATTGGGACAATAAACGGGAAGCCACAGGATAGAAGCATATTCAAATTTGATGATCCCTTCACTGGTGCTATCTGGTTGTCCTAGTTTGGCATCTTTCCCATACCAATCTTCTACTTTACCTTTTTCTTGACGCATATCTGCACGGAAACGACCGCGAATTGAACTACCAGGAATAATCCCAGTTAGGGTAAATTGGTCGCGGAAGATTAAATTAAGATTGCCTGTTTCTTCTCCTGCACTAGCTCCGACATGCAGAGGAGCTAAGGTTTCAATAATACCGTAGGCTTTTTGGTACATTTACATTACTCCATGATTTATTTTGATGAAATTGGCATTGTTGATTTGATGTACAAAAACTCACGCAGAGGGCAAAGAGGAGTTTTTTACTGGGATAGATTAACCCGGATTTCTCACCAATGCTCAAAACCTTGTGCAGGGGAGCAGGGGAGCAGGGGAGCAGAGGAGCAGGGGAGCAGAGGAGAGTTCAATGTGCCAAGTTCAATCCCCTCTGCCCCTCTGCATTTCAAACTTGTGAGAAATGCGGGATTAAGCGATCGCCTCCGACGGGGCGTAGCCCAACGCACTTGCTAAAGGTAGTGCTAAACCGCATCCCCAGCGTTTCAAAGATGGGCCCTCTTTGGGGAACAAGTCATCAGGCCATTTTTGCCAAGATAGATTGATTGGCTCTTTGACAACGTAGACGCTACCCGCAGGAACCGCATAACGTCCGCGAGAGAGGAGTTTTGGTTGATCGCGTTGCTGATTTTCACGATTTCCCAAGCGGTAACGAAAGGGTATTGGGCGCTCAGTTAAAAGGGCTTCTATGACCAAACTTTTCGCTCATCGCTTTTTGGATCTGGTTTAGAGTATTTCTGTTTATCGCCTTTTTGCAAATAAACAGGTTCTCGATAGGATAGACGATTAGAACCCCAAACCGCCGGGGTAATTAGAGCAAAACTGTTTCCTACAGGTGTGTTTAAAAGGTTTAAAATTGGCTCGGCGATCGCTTCACAACGTACATCCACCACGTGTCCCTCACCACCAAAGCGATACCAACCAGGCTCAATTTCTGTATTGGAGAGGTAAACTAAGCAACTACCGGGTTCCATCTGGACTGAGTTTTCCAGAAACAAACTTCCCTGCGGTGTTTCTTGGTCATTTTTCTGTCTCACAACACGCCGTTCATCTAGTTCCAGGCGAGGATGTAAGTGGGGTAAAAACTTCCAAGGATTTTTTTTAACTTCTTTGGCTTCATCCCAGTGATTTATAGCTAACCAAGTATTACTTTCAAATTTATCCACTGGACTTTCGTTTTTCTCATCCACCCAGTAGTAAACATTGTTACCTTCTTCATCTTTGTACTGAAATACTGCGGTTAATTTGTGTTTTATTTTGCCATCTTTCACTAAATAGTTGCGTGGAGTGGGGACATAAAAGTTTTGCTCAGTTGGCTTCAACTCATCTGTTATTGCCCAGAAGGGGCCAGCCAGGAGCAAATTCTGAATATCTGCATTCCCATAAGCAGCTGCAAATAAACCCGATACAGTAGCAGCACTGGGAGGAAAATAACTACCGGAACGCCCCACTAAATTTTCTGGTGAAAGAAATTTTCCCGCACTCCCGTAGAGAAGTCCTAAAGGTTCAATCACGATCAGATATTTGAATGGAGGACGATGAGAATCTTCTGACTGTACAGAATTATGTTTTAACTCTTCTACTGTTGACATAGGTGAAATCCTACTTTAGCAAGGTTAATAATCCAGTGGTTGAGTGCTTTGTTGACTTTGAGACTATCTATTTCTTCAGCATCATCTTTGTAGGAATTTTTGCGATCGCCTAAAATTCCTGTTTTGATGAGTTTTTCATTGAGATCATAGATATTCCACCAGCTGTCCTGTTGTTCTACCAAATGCCGCCAGTAGGATTTTAGTTCTGTGTTTTTCGACACTTGTGTTTCTCGATCTTTTTTATCGATAGATACCTGCGTTGGGAAATAAATCTCCAATAGCCCTAATGCTATTTCTGTGCTTTCCTTATTGAAAGCGTGTCGTGATTCTAGAACGGCGACATCATTGTATATATGCGTCCAATTTTGTTTGCCTTCGCGATCGCAATAACTCGCAAGCAGCCCTGATTCTAATAGCTCCCAAGGGCAAACCCATTCTAAGTGATTACCGTTGTTAAATAGAACACGGAAGGCAATGCGATCGCGTCCTTTATTTTTTGCAGATTTCTCCGCTTCCCGACAATGTTGCAATACATCGCGTTGCGGGATACCAGGTGCAGCCCAAACAAAACCAACGCTAGCAGTAATGGGCTTTTTTTCTGACTTGTTCCAAATCTCAGATTTGAATTTAGAAAACTGATTAACACAGTAGTTAGACTTGAGTATTCGCCCTTCTTTAACATCATAAAAAACTCCCAAAAAATCATCCCCTCCCGCATAAATAACACGGCAAAAAGGTGACTTATTTTGGTTTTGGAAGTCTTTACCCCATTCCCGCATCATTTTGCTGAATTCGGTGGTTTTCTCTGGATATTTTTTGAGGTAATCACCAGCTTTATCACCATCACCTTGAAACCAACATGTCCAGTATTTCTCTTCATCTTGTCGGCTTAAATACTTAAATGAGCGCGGACTCAGGTCTTCTGATAGCTTTTTCAGTTGTTCGACAAGTATATCAACATTTGAAAAATTATTTCGTAAAGACTCCTGAAGCTTGTCTGTAATTAGCTCATGGGTAATTAGCCGTTTAATTAATTCTGGAATACTCAGTTCTTCATCTGGATCGATAAAATTCTCCCCTAGTTTATCACTCAAATCTTGGAAAAATTTCTTAACTATTGCTTTCTCTGCTTGGTAATTGTATTTCTTGGGGTTATATGCTTTTTCTTCTCGATCGTCGCACTCATTGCAGTCAAAACTCCGTTTTGGGTAAGCAATGCCATCTGCGCCAGAGAGTGTAGAACTTTCCCCTTGCCAGTTAATTCCAGTCCAAGCACGACTGCGTTTTTTCTCATTCAAGCGTTGGCGAACATCGTTAATACCTTTACCTAGATCGCCTTCAACTAGATCGCTTTGAACCCAGAAGAACTCCCAAGCATAGTTTGTCCACGCTCCCCAATCTCTTTTCCAAAATTTATACTCCCATCCATCATTAATCTCTTTTTCAATCCACTCTTGACAGGCGTGCGTTACGCATTTCCAAGCTGTATTAAAAGCCGCTTCAGCATCCTTTTCCTTGTAATCTCCCTTAATTATTATCTGGTTGGGCATTCCCTGAGTAACGTTTGGTGAAGCTGGAGAAATGACTTCACAACGCTTGCTTTCTGCATCATTGCAAATAACCCATGACAAATAGGAAAGCAGATAAGAACTTCCATATAAATCCCGCAACTTTCGAGATTTTTCGATAAATCCTTGAACAGGTGCAAAAGCGATCGCAGTGTAAATTTGGTTCGTCATAGACAGCCTATTCCAGTACAAAAGACTGAACAATCATATTTACCGGATATAAAATGGCAGAAAGTCAAGATAAGTATTACGAAAGAATACCCTCAAACTTAGTCTTTTTTATAACACTGGGCTACTTTATTTGCAAATTCGTGGATAAACTCACCTTGATTCATAGGTTTTATGTCTTTGGCTAACCCCTGGTTTTTTTCATAAGTTTTTTGGGCGTTGCATATTTGCGGGATGGGCATCTTGCCCGTCCCTTGTATTTCCGGACGAGGATGCCCACCCCACAAGAATCATCCCTTAATTCAGCAACGCCGTTTTTTGATAGCACCACCCGTCAAAGAACAGTTTTACTATCACATAGACATGGAAAAGGGGTTTTCCATATTGGGATAAATTGGAGTTGTAACCTATTGAAGAGAAAGTGACGGTGTATGCGTCCCCAGTTTGATTAGCCTTCAACTGTTGCGATTGCGAGCTTGGGGCCTGAAGCTAGAGGTATTATTACTTAGAGAATTAGGCGATCGCACGGCAAAGGATATCTAAGAAACGTGGAAACTCTACCCAATTAAAGTCAACATAAATAACCGTGAGAAAATAGATAGATGAGTTCAAACACCTTAGAAAAACCCAATTTAACTTCCCGCTTTGAGTCAGCCTTAGTCTATGCAACTCGTCTTCATGCTAACCAAGTGAGAAAAGGCAGTAACATTCCTTACATTAGTCACCTGTTAAGTGTAGCAGCACTAGTTTTAGAAGATGGTGGCTCAGAAGATGAAGCGATCGCGGCTCTACTCCATGATGCTATAGAAGATCAAGGCGGTGCAAAAACTCGTGAAGAAATTCGTCAAAAATTTGGAGAAAAAGTAGTCAATATTGTTGATGGGTGTACTGAATCAGAAGTTATCCCCAAACCCCCTTGGAAAGAACGTAAACAAGAATATCTAGAGCGAATGCACTATGCTTCCCCTGAAGTCAGGCGAGTTTCGCAAGCCGATAAATTGCACAATGCCCGTTCAATTTTAGCTGATTGGTATCGAGACAAAGAAGCTGTTTGGAATAAATTCAAAGGTGGTAAGGAAGGAACACTCTGGTACTATCGTAGTTTATTAGCCGTGTATCAAGGAAATGAGTCAAGTTTTCTGAGTAATGAATTAGAGAAAGTAATTATACTTTTAGAGCAAGTTACTCAAGAATAAAGGAACTCAAGATGCAGAAGATAATTTAAATTAATCCTTGCGATTAATTCTAGAAGTTTTAATTAGAGGTTGAATGAACAAGTATTTCACTATGATTTTAGGCACTTCTAGATCCCCCTTAACCCCCCTTAAAAAGGGGGGAAGAGTCAAAATCCCCCAATTTATCGGGGGATTTAGGGGGATCTAAAACTTTTGATACCAACAAGAGGACTTTTCAAACATCCTCTTAAAATTTGGTTGTGTAGATATCGAAATGATATATAGGACTACTATTTGATTTTTGAACAAAATTAGGTATTGTAGGGTGTGTTAGAACGAAGTTCGTAACGCACCATTGTCAAGGATTTGGCGCGTTACGCTGTCGCTAACGCACCCTACGTATCTGTTCAAAAATCAAATATGATTCGTATAGAACAAGACGGTTAAAGCCTTATTACAAGGACACAGGGATGAAAAAATTTTTTAATTTCTGTTTCGAGGTTGAATTTTATCTAAAAATCGCTATTAGTTGCACAATTGTTCAGCAAATATTTTATTGGCTATTACACAATATAGAACTCAACTTTACCGCTCAGGTTTTGTTATACTGGCTTGTTGGTTCTGTCTCATTTTATAGCATTGGTCTTTTCATCGAAAAGGTAATTAAAAAAAATGATAATTTGAGAGAGAAACTAACTGCCAGAGTTAAGAAAGTCAAAAAACAACCATTTCCTTCCTTTACTACCAAAGGCATTATTACTGGAGAAATGAAAAGTCTCATAGCAGCTTTAATTATCCTCTATTTAGCACCAGAGGTAAATAGAGGAAATAGTTTACTCTTAAACTTTGGATGGTTCTTGATGAGAATAATTGCTGCTGATTTCTGTTTTTACGTTTCCCATTCGCTACTTCACAGAAAATTCTTGCAGAAAATACATCTGAAACATCATGAGTTCGCCGACTCATCAAGTTTTGTTGCTGGACATAAGAGTTTCACTGAATATATTATTGTTACTATTACAGACCTTTTACCTATTTTTATATTTGGGTATGATATAAGTCAGTTATGTGCTTGGACTATTATAGGCAATGCTTACAACCTAGAAGGTCATAGTTCTTTATCAATATTTTTTGTCCCATCAGATTTTCACGATCTTCACCACAGTTGTTTCAAAGGAAACTATGGGATTCAAGGATTTTGGGACAGGTTATTCAATACACTAAATTCTCCGACAAAGAAGCCAGGAATTATGTTTCCTATAGCTTCTTGGGAGCAGATCGCGATGAAGTCGTCTAGTAATTTGGATTGAGTAGCTTATAGCGAATCCTATTGTCAAATTAATTCAGACTGCTGAATTATGTTTGATAAATTACCACCCCATTGTTCCGGGACTACCTTTAAATGGCCCGACAATATCAGTAGTAATCCATCCCCCGTAAAAATCGCCAGGTTGAGACATAACTAGCTGATCATTTACATAGCAAGCATCCATTAAACTAGGATAAAAAGCATAGTATTCTTGAATCGTGACAAAATCAGGTGAGGGGTCAAAATATCGCCAAGCAGCGTTATTTATATACCGATCGCCAACGCTGATATCATAATATTGACACTTGCCTTTCCATTCACACCAAGTTTTTTTAGGTGTTTCTATCAGATATTCTAGTTTAATGTCTTCTGAAGGAATGTAATAAGAAGGAGGATGGCTAGTTTCTATGACTCTTTTAGCTTTACTTGTTTGTGCTAAAACAATACTATTAACAATTATCCGAATTGATTTGTTGCTATCTTCTAAACGGGCTGGACGGGGATAATCCCAAACTGACTCTTGACCGGGTTCTGGTACGATTGGATTTGGTCTCATTATCAGTAATCTCCTTTTAAATGTCTTGAGCAATTCTAAAACCGGCGTGTTGATAAAAGTAGGGACGAAACCAGTTGCGATAGGTTGGTAATGCCATTGAACCATTAGTAGCCCAAGAACCACCGAGCATCATCTGATGTTTATTATCAAAAAAGGGTGCTGCTTGATCTTCGTAAAGCGGGTGAGGTTCAAATCCTGGTAAGGCGTTGAATGTGTCCCCCAACCATTCCCAGACGTTTCCTCGCAGATCGTAAAGTCCAGAAGCACTATTAGCTGGTTTGAACATTCCCACTGGACTAGGGGAAATGAATTGTAAATTGAGATTATAGTTACTTGAGAAGTGGTTATCCTCAGAGGTGAGTAAAGCTTGATTCCATTCGGCTTCAGTCAGCAAGCGGATTTCTGAGCCTTGAAAACGACAAAATGCGATCGCTTCGTAGTAATTGACTTCCACAGGCCAGTCTAGGGGTAAGTCTATCTCGTCGAATGTGGCTCGATAACGGTAGCCACCCTGAAAGGGTATCCAGAATTTGGGATGTTGGACGTTGTAGAGTTGCTTCCAATCCCAAGATTCAGCATTCCAGTAGTCTGGATTGTTGTAACCACCAGCTTGAACAAATTGCAGATATTCTCCATTACTGATTAAATATTGACTAGCTAAAAATGGTTTCACTGCAACAGTGCGATCGCCATATTCGCTATCCCAACCGAATGTAAGATCGTCCTTGGGTTTTCCTAGTTTCACCACACCGCCTGGAACCCGGCGCATTTCATTTTTGGGAATGTTCCCTTTGCTAGGTGCATAATCCCAGCTTTGGGGACATTTTAGGCGATCGCTAGGCAATTGACGCACCAGCATCGAAGAGGTTTCAAAGTGAATGCGACTATGTTCTATCCCCATCAGCAAAGCCCAGAGGGGATGTTGTTGATGAATGGGGAGATCCAGGGAAGTATTTTGAATTAGATTTGCGATCGCTTCTCGTGCTTTGTCTCGATATTGCCAAACTTTTTTTACATCAGGCCAGCTAACCGCTTTCATCGCTGCGTCGAGTTCTGTGGGTGTTTGTGGATCGACTCCGATTTCAAATAGGGTTTCGTATTGGGAATTAATTCCAGCTTTGATTAAACCAACGCCAATTAACTTGTTGATGAAAAAAACGGCTGAGTGGCCAAGATAAAAGATTAGAGGGTTTCTTAAAGGATCGGGGTTCAGATAAAAAGTTTCTTCCCCAATCAAACTTTTCATGAGTGTTTCTTCAAGTTCCCAAGAATTTTGGAAGTAGTTGAGCAGGCTTTGTGAACTGCAATCATTAAGTGTGGGGACTTGTGTTGATGTCAGTTTGTTTATCGTTGAAACTAAAGCCATGATATTTTTGACGGGAGATTAATTGCACAAATTACATAAATTATGACTGATTACAAGAAAAAGTGTTTTTGATCACATTTTTTTTGTGTTGCTGCGATCGGGCAATTTGCTCAATTTGTAAGTAGACAAATAATGTATTTTTAAATACTTCAACTACGGGTTGGCAGAATAATATCAATAATTAATTAGCGTTGAATTGGTTGTCTTCACTGAGTTTCAGATGATATCCCCGTTAGGGGAAGTGGTTATGGAAAGTTTTCTTAAATAGCTCTATTGCAAATGCGGAACCTCTATTTGTTTCCATCCCCGTTAGGGGAAGTGGTTATGGAAAGTTCAGTAGTGAAAAAATCTCTTACGCTGGATCTATGGTTTCCATCCCCGTTAGGGGAAGTGGTTATGGAAAGCTAAGACCGTTAAGACCCTAGCGATTGCTAGTCTATTTTCGTTTCCATCCCCGTTAGGGGAAGTGGTTATGGAAAGTGTAAGAGAATTCAGAGATGGTAATTACCATTGTGTTTCCATCCCCGTTAGGGGAAGTGGTTATGGAAAGAATTTATTTAATTCTGTTAAGAAAACAGGGTAAGGGAGTTTCCATCCCCGTTAGGGGAAGTGGTTATGGAAAGCTTTAATCCTGAAAAAGCAGCTAAGACAGATTGTTTCCATCCCCGTTAGGGGAAGTGGTTATGGAAAGTAGACGATCCTCTAGTTTACAGAAAAACTCTGTTTTTCTTGTTTCCATCCCCGTTAGGGGAAGTGGTTATGGAAAGAGGTTACACTTGTTCTACAATTAATAAAGTTCAAGGACAAGTTTCCATCCCCGTTAGGGGAAGTGGTTATGGAAAGAGTTCACTTGTGGAAGCCTTACTAGGAGAGGGTTTCAGACCCCCTATTCGACACCACTTTTAATAATGTCAATAAATACGATAAAATTGTCAATAAGAGATGGATTTTTTAGCCGGAAACCCTTACTGTACAAGTAATCGACACCAGTCAACGTTCGCGCAGCGTCTCGTAGAGAAGTTATGCGGTTTTCAAGGTTCTGAGGAGTGGTGTCGATGAACTTCAACACACTGAATAAACAGTAAAATATATTACCTTAAACCTGTCAAGTATTTAATAAATAAATTAACAATTGTGAGCGGGGTAAATTTATCTATAACAGTTTGGAAGCTAATTAGAGAAGCAAACAGCGATGCCTTCACAGTAGGCATCGCGGATTTTAGATCAAATCTAAAATCCCAAATCGAGTTACCGATTCACCGCCGCCGCTTCTCGTGCTGCTGCTGCTTGATCTGGGTGGATACCCAAGCGGGTGAGATTAATCCGACCTTTGTTATCAATTTCCCGCACTTTGATAATCACTTCATCGCCCACCGCTACTTCATCTTCAACTTTGCCAACGCGGTAGTCAGCTAGTTGTGAAATGTGGATCATCCCTTCTTTCCCTGGCAGAAATTCCACAAATGCACCTATCGGTATAATCCGAGTAATGCGTCCTGCGTAGACATCCCCTTCGTGCAACTTGCGGGTCATGCCTTGGATGATGTTTCTGGCTCTTTTGGCCTTGTTCTCATCCACAGCCGAAATTGTCACGGTGCCATCATCTTCGATGTCAATTTTTGCACCAGTTTCTTCTGTAATCCCCTTAATAGTCTTACCACCAGGCCCGATCACCAGACCAATCATGTCTGAATCAATCTTGATTGTTAACAGACGTGGGGCATAAGGTGAGGTTTCAGTCCGTGGCGTGTCGATGCAGGCGAGCATTTTCTCCAGAATGTGCAATCGGGCTGCTTTGGCTTGGTGGACGGCTTGGGAAATAATATCCAACGACAAACCGGAGATTTTCATATCCATTTGCAAGGCGGTAATTCCGGTATCCGTCCCCGCAACTTTGAAGTCCATGTCGCCCAAAAAGTCTTCAATGCCCTGAATGTCGGTGAGGATTCGCACTTCGTCCCCATCCTTAATCAGACCCATTGCTGCGCCACTGACGGGTTTGAGAATTGGTACACCAGCATCCATGAGGGCGAGGGTGGAACCGCAGACTGAACCCATTGAGGTGGAACCGTTGGAAGAAAGTACTTCCGATACGATGCGAATCACGTAGGGAAATTGTTCTTTTGAGGGTAGCACAGGTAGGAGCGATCGCTCTGCTAATGCCCCATGACCGATTTCACGCCTTCCTGGAGAACGCATTGGTTTGGTTTCCCCCACTGAGAAGGGCGGGAAGTTGTAATGATGCAGATAACGCTTATGTTGGTCTAACTGCATATCATCGTTGAGGTTTTGGGCATCCCCTGGCGTACCCAAAGTACAAGCGGATAATACCTGAGTTAGTTCCCGGTTAAATAAACCGCTACCGTGGACTCGCTTTGGTAAGACACCAACTGAACAAGAAACACGACGCACTTCATCGAGTTTACGACCATCAACGCGAACGTTATCTTCGATAATTTGCCGCCGCATGAAGTATTTGGTAATATCTTTAAAAGTATTCCCAAGTGCCTTGCTATTTGCAGTTGCGGCAACTCGAATTGGATCTTCTTCTGGCAGTTCTTTAATCGTCGTAGCAATTTCATCCTTGACGACATCTAAAGCGGCATCGCGTTCGGGTTTGGTGAAGGTAAATTGCGACAGGATTTTCTTAATCTGGCTGCTGGTGCGATCGCGGATATAATTTTCTAGCGTCTGGTCTACTTTTGGTGGTGCTTCTTGCACTATTACCAAACCCAGTTCTGCTACTAAATCTTGCTGCGCTTTGATTAAATCCCGCACTGCTTCATAACCAAAGTCAATTGCCTCGATGATATCTCGTTCTGGCAACTGATTGGCTCCCGCCTCCACCATGATTACGCCATGCGGTGAACCGGCTACTACCAGATCCAAATCTCCGGCTTCGATTTCTGCATAAGTGGGGTTAATAATGAAATCATCACCCACTAAACCAACGCGAACTGCTGCCATCGGCCCATTAAAAGGAATCTGGGCAATCAGGGTAGCGATGGAAGCGCCTGTAACTGCTAGCACATCGGGTGGAACTAACTCGTCCATCGACAGCGTTAAGGCGATAATTTGCAAGTCATCCCGTAGCCATGAGGGGAACAAAGGACGCATGGGACGGTCTATAAGACGGCTGGTGAGAATTGTTTTTTCTGGTGGACGACCTTCACGCCGCATGATCCCGCCGGGAATTCTACCAGCAGCATACAGCCTTTCTTCATAGTCTACTGTGAGGGGAAGAAAATCAATGCCTTCTCTGGCTTGCGATCGCGTAGCTGTCACTAAAACGGATGTGTCCCCTGATTCTATCAAAACCGACCCACCTGCCTGGGGAGCTAGTAAGCCTACTTTCAGTCGAATATCCCTGCCATCGAAGGATATTGACTTATCAACTTCTGCCATTCAGTTTTTTTTCCTTCTCTTTCGCTATTCTCTTTCTGTGGCAATCCTAACATTTATGCACTATGGCTGACTTCTAGTACATACAAAGATAGAGAAGTGGTTCAACCCAAAGGACGATACATCATCAGCGCGTCTACTACTTGTTCATCCCCTAG
This sequence comes from Nostoc sp. 'Peltigera membranacea cyanobiont' 232, assembly GCF_002245985.1. NCBI lineage: Bacteria > Bacillati > Cyanobacteriota > Cyanophyceae > Nostocales > Nostocaceae > Nostoc > Nostoc sp. 'Peltigera membranacea cyanobiont' 232. The sequence continues at coordinate 8,773 of NZ_NOLK01000118.1, read as the reverse complement.
CTTCGCCGCACCCGGAATTCGCCCAATAATCTCAAATCCTAACGATTGCCAAAGGGTAATTGAAGGTATATTAGTTTCAAAGACCAAATTGAACATTACTGCTTCGTAGCCCAGGTTTGCTGCTATCAATAGCATCGCCTCTCCCATGAACCGCCCAATCCCCTGACCGCGTAACCCAGGTTGTACAATAAAACCAGCGTTGCAAATATGGCAACACCGACCGGGGAAGTTTGGTTTTAAATAAAACGCCCCTAATATTTCTTTTGGTTTGTGTGTACCATCGTGACCAGATGTCCTGACAACAAAGGCATCCTTGCTTAACCAGTAAGTTGAAAATTCTGCCGGAGATAGAGGTTGCTTTTGAGGATAAGTTTTGCCTTCAACAATTACAACATTAAGTAATGCTCTTACCACCTCCTGTTCTTGAGGATGCATATAATCTAGTTCTACTGTTCTGTTATTTTTTATAACTTTAACTAGCGGAAAATCCATTATTAATAATGTTTATGCAGAAAGCTGATTTGAAATTATTATAAATGTTATTGAGAAGATTTAATAACTAAAGTTTTGCGAGTTAAATTATTTAATTTTACGAGAATCTGAGTAGTTAGAAAATGGCGATTTTACACGGTAATTGGTTACTAAAAAATCAAAAGGGCTGTTTATTTATTTGGGGAGAAACATGGCGATCGCCACGAGCGAATTTTGAGCCTAATGGATCTGAAGATATCCCGGTACATCCATTGGCAATGACATCGGTTGAGTTAAGCGAGTGGTTGGTTTCCCAGAAGATGGCGATTACTAACTTTATCCAAAAACCTCAAGTTGCGATCGCAACGACTGGGCGAACCTCCAAAGGAGGCGCTACGCTAACGCGTAAAGCCGCTAGTGTAACTGAAATCGCTTTACCAACGCATTCGCAAATCATTGCGCTACCAACTTATATACCTGAAAACAGTACAGAAGGAACATCTGCGATTTTCCCCGTACATTCTGCCAGCTTGGGATTAGATACAGACTCCCCGCAATATTTGCAACCGTGGCGAGTTGAGGGTTTTTGTCTCAACCCCAGTGAGGCGGTAAAATTTCTTGCTGCTATTCCTCTAAATGCTGCGAAAGGGGAAGATGCCTTTTTAGGAGGAGATTTACGTTTTTGGTCGCAAGTTTCCCGATGGAGTTTAGATTTAATCTCGCGGTGTAAGTTTTTACCAAGAATTGACCGACAATCAGATGGTGCATTTGTTGCTAAATGGCAAGTACTTTTAGACAGTGCAGTAGATGGAACTCGGCTAGAAAAATTTTCTGCGGATATGCCGTTGGTTTGTCGCACGTATCAGGAGGGACTGGAGACTGGGGACTGGGGACTGGGGACTGAGGAGGAGGTTTCCAAATCCTTGTTCTATGTAGACTTACTGGCTGAACCTCAAGAATTACTTTTGGGATTTCTCAACAGTACGATAGATGCCCAAGTGCGAGAAATGGTAGGTTCTCAACCTCCAATTGAAGCTAAAGCGATCGCAATTGCGGTACGACAATGGTTGCAAGCTTTAACTAGTGCATCTCATGCAGTGAATGCAGATACCATTGAAGTGGAACGATTGGAAGCGGCACTGAAAGCTTGGACGATGCCGCTACAATACCAATTAACTCTTAAAACTCTATTTCGTACCTGTTTTCAACTGCGTTCTCCAGAGTCAGGCGAAACAGATTGGACATTAGCCTATTTTCTACAAGCGGCTGACGATCCTGAGTTTGTGGTGGATGCAGCAACTATTTGGAACAATCCAGTTGAACGATTGGTTTATGAAAATCGGACAATTGAGCAACCACAAGAAACGTTTTTGCGAGGTTTGGGGGTAGCTTCCCGATTGTATCCTGCGATCGCACCCAGCTTTGAAACCGAATATCCCCAATTTTCTCATCTCACCCCAATCCAAGCTTATGAGTTTATCAAAGCTGTGGCTTGGAGATTGGAAGACAGTGGTTTAGGAGTAATTTTGCCTCCTAGTTTAGCGAATCGTGAAGGATGGGCGAACCGTTTGGGTTTAAAAATTACAGCCGAAACCCCAAAGAAAAAGCAGGGACGTTTAGGGTTGCAAAGTCTACTGAATTTCCAATGGCAATTGGCAATTGGTGGACAAACTATTTCCAAAGCCGAGTTTGATAAACTTGTGGCTTTAAATAGTCCGCTAGTAGAAATTAACGGCGAGTGGGTGGAATTGCGGCCGCAAGACATCAAAACAGCCCAAACCTTTTTTACCACTCGCAAAGACCAAATGGCGCTTTCCTTGGAAGATGCCTTACGTTTTAGTACAGGGGATACCCAGGTAATTGAAAAATTACCAGTAGTCAGCTTTGAGGCATCTGGCGCATTACAGGAGTTAATTGGGGCGTTAAGCAATAATCAAGCGATCGCACCTTTACCCACTCCAACGGGCTTTAAAGGACAGTTGCGACCGTATCAAGAACGAGGTGCTGCTTGGCTGTCCTTCTTAGAACGTTGGGGCTTAGGCGCGTGTCTCGCAGACGATATGGGATTGGGTAAATGCGTAGCAAATAATACTCTAATCGATGTAAATGGACTGTTACGCACAGCCGAGACAATCTGGACAACTCACGCTAGAGAAACAGAGTTTGACGGCGAGGGATTTTGGGCTAACCCCACAGAACAATTATTAGTTAATTCCATAGATGAAAAAACTGGCAAAATCGTCCAAGCTAATGTTAGAAGGTTGTATCGGCAGCAAGTCTGTGAGAAATTACGAAAAATCACTCTAGAAGACGGTAATAGTATTACTATCACCCATCGTCACAAGCTACTAACAAATAAAGGTTGGACAAATAACTTACAGGTGGGTGATTACGTTTGTGTACCAGGTAAAACACTTTGGAATGGACAATCGCAAGACCCTGATTTAGTCAAGTTTCTCGCTTGGCAGATTGCCGAAGGGCATGAACTACCCAATGTGGCAAGAGTCACAATATCTCAAAAAGACACCAGAGTACTAGAGGATTTACTCCAGACTTACCAACGCATTAAAGAGCGCTATAACCTCAAAATTAACAGCCCTAATATCTCTACCTTCCCTAACAGAGTTCCTTCTCTTCGAGTTAATAGCCAAGCCTATCGACAATTTTTAGAAGCTAAAGGTTATGTTTGGGGGAAACTATCAGCAGAAAAATCTATTCCGCCCTTCATCATGCAGGCGGACTTGGATAGTGTGCGGCTCTTTTTACAAAACTATTTTGATGCTGAATCTGCTGTTGTTTTGAGCATGGGAAGTATCGAGATTTCTACAGTTTCAGCTTTACTAATTCAGCAACTTTCTGCACTATTGCGTCGTTTTGGCATTTGGTTGCGAATATCGTCCAAACTAAAGTGTGCTACTAATGGAACTCGTACTTTACGCACCTATTATATCGGTGTAATTGGTGGAAATTCTGCCCGTAGATTTTTGCAGGAAATTGGGTTTACTAACTCAGAGAAACAGCAGAAATTAGAACAAATTTGTCAACTAGTCAGTAACACAAATATTGAAGGAATTCCTGCGGCTGATATTGTTGCCCAAACAGTTAGATCAACCGAACTACCGTTGCGGCATTTTGGGATGCACAACACAGTTTATATTAATGGCTCACAGCAATTTTCTCAAGATAGTTTACAGCGCGTAATAGCTGGGGTGAGCCGCATGATTAGTGGAGAAGCCCAAGAGCAGTATCAGCTACTAAAACCTTCCAAGTGGACAACTCAAACTTTGTCAGCTTATAGCAACTTAGATGTAGAAAAGTTGAGCTTAACCAGACAATCTTTGCAATGTCTTCTCGACCAAGAGGTATTTTATTGCCGAATTGAGACTATTGAGGATGTGGATTACGAAGGTTGGGTTTATGACTTTGAAGTTAGCAAACATCATAATTTCGTTGCTAACAATATTATTTGCCATAATACTGTCCAATTTATTGCCTTTCTTCTGCATCTCAAAGAACAAGATGCACTCGAAAATCCAACTCTATTAGTTTGTCCAACTTCTGTTTTAGGCAACTGGGAAAGGGAAGTAAATAAATTTGCACCAAGCCTGAAAATTTTGCAATATCACGGTGACAAACGCCCAAAAGGTAAAGCATTTTTAGAAGCAGTAAAAAAACACGATTTAATCGTCACCAGCTATTCACTTCTTCATCGAGATATCAAATCATTAGAAAGTGTCTCTTGGCAGATAATTGTTTTAGATGAAGCCCAGAATGTGAAAAATTCCGAGGCGAAGCAGTCAAAAGCAGTACGCCAATTACAAGCTACGTTTCGCATTGCGTTAACGGGAACACCTGTAGAAAATAGACTACAAGAACTATGGTCTATTTTAGATTTTCTCAATCCCGGATATTTAGGCAATAAGCAATTTTTCCAGCGTCGGTTTGCCATGCCAATTGAAAAGTATGGGGATACGGCTTCTTTAGGTCAATTACGTTCATTAGTTCAGCCATTTATCCTGCGGCGATTGAAAAGCGATCGCGACATCATTCAAGACTTGCCAGATAAGCAAGAGATGACTGTATTTTGCGGTTTAACTGGCGACCAAGCCGCACTTTATCAACAAGTTGTCGAACAATCTTTAGTCGAGATTGAATCTGCGGAAGGATTGCAACGCAGGGGCATGATTTTAGGTTTACTAATCAAACTCAAACAAATCTGTAATCATCCGTCCCAATACTTAAAACAGACGACATTAGAACAACATCATTCAGCCAAACTTCTGCGGCTAGAAGAAATGTTAGAAGAAGTTTTAGCAGAAGGCGATAGAGCTTTAATCTTTACACAATTTGCTGAGTGGGGTAAATTACTTAAACCCTATTTAGAAAAACAGCTTGGGCGAGAAATATTCTTTTTATATGGTAGCACCAGTAAAAAACAACGAGAGGAAATGATCGACCGTTTCCAACACGACCCCCAAGGGCCGCCGATTATGATTCTTTCTCTAAAAGCCGGTGGAGTAGGACTAAATTTAACACGAGCAAATCATGTATTTCACTTTGATAGGTGGTGGAATCCTGCCGTAGAAAATCAAGCCACAGATCGAGTATTTCGCATTGGTCAAACCCGGAATGTGCAAGTACATAAATTTGTTTGCACAGGCACTTTAGAAGAAAAAATTCATGACATGATTGAAAGTAAAAAACAACTAGCTGAACAAGTTGTAGGTGCTGGTGAAGAATGGTTAACTGAAATGGATACAGACCAACTTCGCAACTTACTAATACTAGACCGCAGTGCAATAATTGATGATGATGCAGAATAAGTTCGTAGTAAGGACTTTAGTCCTTGATTTGAGTGCTAAAGCTCTCACTACAAACCCGTCAAAATACTACTAAAGTTTTTGAATTGATTTATGACTAATTACACATTACAAGCAAGCCGAGAATGGTGGTCACAACAATGGCTAGATTTACTAGATTCTTATCGCTTTAAAAAGCGTTTAGAACGTGCAAGAAACTATGCTCGTCAAGGAAATGTTCTCAGTATTGAATTTAAAGGTGCAAAAGTATTAGCTAGGGTGCAAGGTAGTGAAGTAGAACCTTATAAAGTTTCCCTTTCCCTTGAACCTTTTAGCGATGAACAGTGGGGTTATGTAATTGAAACCATGTCCCAAAGGGCAATTTTTGCCGCAAAATTACTAGCAGGAGAAATGCCACAAAACATAGAAGAAGTGTTCACAGCGAATGGTCTTTCTATATTTCCTTTTACCCTTGGTGATGTCCAAAGTAAATGCTCTTGTCCTGATAAGGCAAATCCCTGTAAGCATATTGGTGCATTGTACTATCAGTTAGGCGATCGCTTCAGTGAAGACCCCTTTGTACTATTTCAATTGCGCGGACGCACCAAAGAGCAAATTATCAGCGATTTACGCCAATTACGTAGTGCTAAGATTCAACCCAATACCACAGAAACGCCCGATATTCAACAGTCAATTCCTAATAATAAATACTCGGTAAAAATCGATTCTTTCTGGCAATACAATGAGCCACTAGAGTCATCTTTGGTAGTGATTGCGCCGTCTACTAGCGAAATGGTTTTAGATGTATTAGGAGCAATCCCCCTAGCGAAGGAAGAAGAAAATGCAGTAAATTCAACTTCGAGTGATGTGGTAATGAAGTATTTGAATACAGTTTACAGAGATGTCAGTCAGAAGGCTTTTTTAGCAGCAATGAATGTGGGAGGAAGTTGAGACTAATTCGTAATTCGTAATTCGTAATTCGTAATTATGATTGACTAGATAGTTCACCTTTTCCGCCTTTTCTTACCCATTCGCGCACCGCCTGACGAATTGCGCGTCTGCCATCTGCTCGATTTTGCTCAATGAGTTTTGGCAGATATCGAATTTCTAAAGTAGGAAACACTAAACTCTTCTCTGACTCGACATATTCGCTATTTTGCAGGTGGTAAATCTTGAGTTCACCGGAATCATAACACCAGAGTTCTGGTACTCCCAGGCGGGCATAAATGGGAAAACGATTTAGAGATTTACTGGTAATATCAATTTCTAGTGCCAAATCAGGGGGTGGATCTTGTTTCAAATCCAAATCCAATCTACCCCGAACCGTAGCTTCATTCTGGAAATAGAAGCAGTTATCTGACTCTACCCCTGCCATTCGGCTTTCTCGTTTCCAGGTAGTCAAACCATAGCTTTCATAGTCTATAGCCAACTCTTCAGCGATATCTTGAACTGCAATACTAATTACTTCTTTGTAATGTTCGTGTTCAGGTAAAGGTGTCATAATTTCTAAAGTGGTGCGATCGTAAGCTAACCGTGCTGCTCGATGATCTCCCAAGTCTTTTAGAAGATTTTCAAACTGTTGCCAGCTAATGTCGTAAAGCATTACTCGGTCTGCTCGATTCTTGGCGACTGTCATTGTTACGACCTCTAGAATGTTTTATTGTCCAAACTCAAGCCTAGCCTGTTCTACCAAATCAGCGGTAACAAGCTCTTGTCCTCCTTCACGAGCCAGTTGTTCAATTCTGGCTCTAGCTTGAGTGCGGACAAAAAAGGGAATATTTTGTAACTTTTCTTTAGCTTCCGATGTCCATCGCAAAGCCTCAATAAAATTAGAGTCGCTCATAGTATTAATTACCTTGGTAAGTTCCTCAATTTAATCAGCAGATTACTAATTTTCCTATAAAAAAAGCCCTTGCTTTGATGCAAGAGCCTCTAAATTATTTAGTTGTCAGTGATGAAATAAACCTTACAACCTAATCTAGGTCGTCCATAAACATCACTGGCTCAGTATCACGGTTAATTCCTTTCTCAAAACCACCAGCCGCAGCCCGTGCGCGACCAGCGTGCCATAAGTGACCAACTAGGAAGAAGAATCCTAGTACGAAGTGAGAAGTTGACAACCAAGCGCGAGGAGATACATAGTTGAACGAGTTAATCTCGGTAGCCACACCACCCACGGAGTTCAAAGAACCCAGGGGAGCGTGGGTCATATATTCAGCAGCGCGACGAGCTTGCCAAGGTTGAATATCGTTCTTGATTTTTTCCAAATCAAGACCATTGGGGCCACGTAGAGGCTCCAACCAAGGGCCGCGGAAATCCCAGAAGCGCATGGTTTCACCACCGAAGATGATTTCACCAGTTGGAGAGCGCATCAGGTATTTACCTAGACCTGTGGGGCCTTGGGCAGAACCGACGTTAGCACCTAAGCGTTGGTCACGAATCAAGAAGGTCAAAGCCTGAGCTTGAGAAGCTTCTGGGCCGGTAGGGCCAAAGAATTCGCTAGGATAAACGGTGTTGTTAAACCAAACAAAGATCGAGGCAATGAAGCCCATCAACGACAGAGCGCCCAAGCTGTAGGATAGGTAAGCCTCACCAGACCAGATGGATGCACGACGCGACCAAGCAAATGGCTTGGTAAGAATGTGAAAAACGCCGCCAGCAATACAGATAAAGGCAATCCAGATGTGACCGCCGACTACATCTTCTAAGTTATCTACGCTGACAATCCAGCCTTCGCCACCGAAGGGAGACTTGATTACATAACCGAAGATAACTGCTGGGTTCAATGTCGGATTGGTAATAATCCGAACATCACCACCGCCTGGTGCCCAGGTGTCATACAACCCACCAAAGAACATTGCTTTTGCTACCAACAGCAGCGCACCGAATCCCAAAATAATCAGGTGGAATCCGATGATGTTGGTCATCTTGTTCTTGTCTTTCCAGTCGTAACCAAAGAAAGAAGAGTATTCTTCTAAGGTTTCTGGGCCACGGACGGCATGATAGATACCGCCAAAGCCAAGGACGGCTGAAGAAATTAGGTGGAGTACGCCAACAACAAAGTAGGGGAAGGTGTCGATGACTTCACCACCAGCGCCAACGCCCCAACCTTGAGTGGCAAGGTGAGGTAACAGGATCAAGCCCTGTTCGTACATGGGCTTTTCAGGAACGAAGTGAGCGACTTCAAACAAAGTCATCGCTCCAGCCCAGAATACAATCAAACCAGCGTGGGCAACGTGAGCGCCCAAGAGTTTGCCGGATAGATTGATTAAACGCGCATTACCAGACCACCAGGCAAAGCCAGTAGATTCTTGGTCGCGTCCAGTGCCGCCTAATATATTTGGTCTATTAGAGAGCGTTACCACGTGGTAATACCTCCTCAGGGAATACAAATTGTTCGTGGGGTTGATCTTGAGGAGCCATCCAAGCGCGGATACCCTCGTTCAGCAAAATGTTTTTGGTATAGAAGGTTTCAAACTCAGGGTCTTCCGCCGCCCGTAATT